>CATPBQ010000001.1 GCA_955652795.1 uncultured Steroidobacteraceae bacterium
ATCCGTGGTGATCTCGAGCTGGCCCAGCGGGTTGATGCTCTTCATCAGGTTCTCGTGGGCGCGATCGCCCCACAGGAGCTTGATGTACTTGGTGGCGGTGATGAGCGTCGCCGGCGCCACCAGGCCCTTGAGCAGTTCTTCGAAGGACAGGCCCGCGAAGTCCTGGCGGCTGAACATGCGTGTCAACGCCTCCGACCAGACGCTGCCGATACGGTAGTCCGCATCGAGTAGGAAAAAGCCCTCACGCACCGTCTTGAGAATGTCACGCGTCTGCTCCTGGGCCTCGCGCGCGGCGCGCTCATGGCTCGAGCGCGTGAGCCGGAAGTAGCCGGCCGCGGCCGCCAGCGCCAGCGCCGCGAGCACACCCGCCAGCAGCAGCGTGCGCAGCCGCGCCGCGGCGTCCGAGCAGGTGCGCTGCAGGGTTGCGGCCAGGGCCGTGAGCTGCGCCTGCAGCGGCCCGGCGCTGTCGCTCGCGAACAGCTGCGCCCGTTTGACCTCGGCGTAGTGCTGGCGTCCCTCGCGCGACAGGGAGCTGCCGGCGGTGTCCGAGTCCACGTAAGGCTGGCCGCTGAAGGAGACGACCGGATCGAGCACCGGAGCGTACTGATGCCACAGCAGCAGCGCCCGGTGCAGCTGCGGCACGTCGACTTCACCCGAGACGTTGAGCTCGCTCAGCTTCTGACCGAAGCGCCTGACCGTTCCCTGCAGGTCGGCGAGCGCCTGGCCGGAGTAAGCGCGTACCTCGAGCCGATCGCGCAGCGAGTTCAGCTGATGGGAGATCTCTTCCGGATAGGTCTGCAGGGTGCTCGCGCTCTGAAGCGCGCCGATGTTGGCGCGCATGTGCGTGGCGAGTCGGAATCCCATGACGAGCACCGCGCCCATCACCAGGGTGAGCGCCGTGCCCAGGCCTGCGGTGACGAATTGGCGGCGGCGGCGATCTGTGCCTGCGACAGTCATTCCATGGTCTCCTGTGCTACTTGGGCAACTCGAAACGCATCCGGGTCCTGGCTGGTACCTCGACGGCGGCGCCGTTGACCAGCAGCGGTGCGAAACGCCAGTGCTTCACGGCATTGATGGCTGCCTGGTCGAACACCCGAGGGGGCGTGGCTTCGACTACGTGGATATCGCGCGTCTCGCCGTTGGTATCGACCGTGTACTCGACAGTCACGCTGCCGGCGATGCGCTGCGCCAGCGCCGTGTCGGGGTACTCCGGTGACGGGGTTCGCAGACGCTTGAGACTCGAGGCGAGCGCGGCGGGGTCGGGCCCCTTGGAATTCGCGGCGACGAGCTGCTGCACGGCGAGCACGTCCTTCGGATCCGCGCCCCAGCGCTTCGCCTGCGCGAGATCGGCGTCGCCGGACTTGCCGGCGAGCACCGTGGCCCGGGCGCGCTCCAGGAGCTTGCCCGAGAGCTCACGGCTCGCATCGGGCAAGGCAGCATTCGCCGGATCGCTCGACTGCAGCTGCCCGAGGTACCAGGCGGCACTGTCCTGCGCCGGATCCGTCAGCCGGCCCTCACGCAGCGCCGCGCGCGTCAGCTGCAGCGTCCGATCGGCTTCGGCCTGGGCGGCTTTCTGCCGCGCCCCGACCAGTTCGCGCTGGAACGTCGTGAGTTCGGCGGCTTTCATCCCTAAGCCGCGCGCCTCGTTGAGCCAACGCTCTTCATCGGCGCTGTTTTTCGCCATTACCGCTTCGCGGGCCTTCTTCAGATAAGCCGTGGTGAGCGCGTGAACGGCGCGCTGCGTGTGGGCATTGGCCGGTGCGCTGGACTGCAGTTCTTGCACGTAGCTCCTGGCGCTGTCGTCCGCTTCGGTGAGCTTGCCGTCACGAATTCGGTCCTCGACCAGACCCGCGAGATGCTGCACCTTGGCGTCTTCCTGGCGCCGGGCGATGTCAGTGCGCCAGCGGGCGAGCTGCTCGGCGGCCGTGCTGCCGGACTGCTGCGCCTGGCGCACCAGGGCGGCGGCGCGATCGAGATTGCCGTCGGCGAGCGCCTTGGACATTTCGGCCGAGTACAGGCGCTGCTCGAAGGCTGCGACGCGCGCGTCGGCGGACGAGGCGGCCTTGAAATTCGCGAGCGTGAGCACGGCTTCATCGAGACGGCCGCCGCTGAGTGCTTCCTCGAAGCGTGCAGCCAGAACCCCCGCCACGCGCTGCAGCCCGTCGCGCGCCTCGCCGTTGGCGCCGGCCGCTGCCGCGGCAGAGCGATAATACAACAGCGCATTGTTGCCGGCCGGCTCCGTATAGCGCCGCTCATGCATGGCCAGACGGGCCTTCTCGAGCAGCTCGTCCACCTTGCCCTCCACCAGGAAGTTGGTGGCGGGCGCCGCCCGGGCGAGCGCGTTGTCGGTGGGGCTGGTTGTGGCGGCCGGCGCCGGTGCGCTTGCGGCTGCGGGTTGAGTGGCCGGCGTCGCCGGGCCGCCCTTGCCGTGCGTGAAAAACCAGAACGCGCCCGCCGCGACGCCCGCGGCGGCCAGTGCGGCCCCGATCAGCACCACCCGGGACCTGCCGGCGCGGTCCTCATCGGGGGACTGCGGCTCGGGCGGGTGCCGCAAGGCTCCGATGGCGAGCTCCCTTTCCGGAGCGAGAGTGGCGCGCGGTGTTGGTGGAGCCTTGCTTGCCAGCGCCTCCGCCATGGCGCCTTCGAACACCGCCTGGGTCTTGCGTGGCTCGATCGGGGCCGCCAGCACCGCGAAGACCTTGGTGCCCTTGAGCGCAGCGCCCAGCTCCTTCTCTGCCGGCCCTTCCGCGAACACCAGCACCACGGCGCGCGGCACCTGCGCGTGCGCGGCGTCGACGGCCGCGCGCACATCGGCGACCTCGCGCGCGTCGATCGCCAGGACCTGGCCGCGCTGGCCGCCCGCCATGCTCTGCAGGGCCTCCTCGAGGGAATCGACCGGTCGCACCGCGGCCTGGCCGCCCAGGGCCTGGCCCAGTTCGAGCAGAAAATCATCGCGGGCGGTGAGGGCGGTGACGTCCACCACCGGCTGCGAGTCCTGGGGCGCGCCGCCTGGAGCGCCTACGGTTTCGGGACTGCGGGACGCAGTCGAGGGTGCACTGGCCACGTGAGGTGTCTCCAAACAAAGACGGCCGACGAATTGCGCGAGCTCCATCCGTGGAGCGAGGTCCCCGCGACAGGCAGGTGTCTGCAGGACGCGGAACCTCGCCGTAGCAGGATAGGTACGCACTGGGGCAGCGCAGTGCGTCAGTTCACAATAATGAGAGCTTGCGTCGGGAAGCTGCGACGTTGATCATCAAACTCTGAAGCGTTGCTCGGTTTCTTTGTGCGGCCGCCTGCGTAGGGCGAGGCATGACCTGTGCGCGCGTGGGGCCGCGTTGTGCTTTGAGTCAGGGCAGAGGTTTGCCGCGTGCGTGTGGGTGGTGAGATCGGGCTGCGGCCCATGATGCGCAAGCCGCTTGCTCGCGAGCCACATCGCGCTCGCGGGTGTCATCCTTGAACGAACCCTCGCCGCAGCCGCCCGGGCTGCCGAGCTCGCACGGGCGTGCACCGCCGCGGTGCGCACGCGGCGCGCTTTGCAATCAGCTACTTATCTGCTCGCCCGCCGCGGGCGTCGG
>CATPBQ010000002.1 GCA_955652795.1 uncultured Steroidobacteraceae bacterium
AAGTTGAAGTTCGCGGCCAGCAGCAGCAGTTCCACGCACATGAGCAGCAGGATGACGTTCTTGCGGTTCAGGAAAACCCCGGCAATGGCGAGGGAGAACAGGATCCCCGACAGCGTCAGCAGCTGCGCCAGCGTGATCATGAGCGCTTCTCCGCGTCCATTTTCACGATGCGCAGCCGGTCGGCGCGCCGCACCGCCACCTGACGGCTGACGTCCTGCTTCTTGAGGCCCGGGCGGCGGCGCATGGTGAGCGCGATGGCCGCCACGATCGCCACCAACAGCAGCATGGCTGCGAGCTCGAACGGGTACGCGTAGCGGGTGTACAGCACGCGCCCGAGTTCGAGCGTGTTGCTGTAGGTCGGCGCCGTGGGCGTTGCACCGCGGCCGGCGTCGATGCCGAGTCCGCCGCGCGCCCACACCACCCCCACGATCTCGAGGATCACCGCCAGTGCGGTGAGCCATCCGAGCCAGGCGAAGCGGGTGAATCCCTGGCGCAGCTCCGCCAGGTTCACGTCGAGCATCATGACGACGAACAGGAACAGCACCATGACCGCGCCGACGTATACCAGCACCAGCACCACGGCGAGGAACTCCGCCTCGATCAACAGCCAGATCGCCGCCGAGGTGATGAAGCACATGACCAGCGCCAGCGCCGAGTACACCGGGTTGCGCGCGCTGATCACAGCGAGCGCCGCGGCGATGAGGATGGCGCCGAACACATAGAACAGCGCCTCGATCAGCATGGGCGGGCCTCGGCGGCGCAAGCGTTGGCGTGCGTGTTCATCGGTAGGGCGCGTCCGCCGCCCGGTCGGCGGCGATCATCGCCTCGTAGCGTTCACCGACCGCGAGCAGCTTGTCCTTGTTCATGATGTTCTCGCCGCGCCGCTCCATGTGGTACTCGAGAATGCGGGTGAGCACGATGGCGTCCACCGGGCACGCCTCCTCGCAGAAGCCACAGTAGATGCACTTGAAAAGATCGATGTCATAGCGCGTGGTGCGCCGGGTGCCGTCGGGCGCCACCTCCGAGTCGATGGTGATGCACACCGCCGGGCACACCGCCTCGCACAGCTTGCAGGCGATGCAGCGCTCCTGGCCGTTCGGGTAGCGGCGCAGCGCGTGCAGGCCACGAAAGCGCGGTGACTGTGGGGTCTTCTCTTCCGGATAGTTGAGGGTGTACTTGCGGCTGAGCAGGGTGCGGGCCGTGACCATGAGCCCCTTCACGAGCTCGGGCAGCAGGAAGGTCTTGAGCGGATTCATAGCCATTGATGCATCCCGTCACTGGAACCAGGGGCGCGACCAAGGCCCGATGCGGTACACGGCCAACAGCATCTCCACGCCGATCCACACCAGGGTCACCGGGATCAGCGCCTTCCACCCCAGGCGCATGATCTGGTCGTAGCGGTAGCGCGGGAAGGTCGCCCGGAACCACAGGAACAGGAATAGCAGGCAGAACACCTTGAGAAACAGCCACAGGAAACTCGGCTGTCCGAGGAAGGTGTCACCCAGGCCGGGGTAACCCTGCAGCGGGCCCTGCCAGCCGCCGAAGAAGAACACTGCGGTCAGGGTCGAGATCAGGATCATGTTGGCGTATTCGGCGAGGAAGAACAGTGCGAACGCGATGCCGGAGTACTCGACGTGAAAGCCCGCGACGATCTCGGATTCGCCTTCGGCGACGTCGAATGGTGCGCGGTTGGTTTCCGCGATCCCCGAGATGAAATACACCATCAAGAGCGGGAACAGCCACGACCAGTTCCAGGACAGGAGCCCGCCCTCCTGGGTGCGCACGATGGTGCCCAGATTCATGCTGCCGGTGGCCATGAGCACGCCGACCAGCGCAAAGCCCATGGCGATCTCATAGGCCAGCATCTGCGCCGCGGAGCGCATGGCGCCCAGGAACGCGTACTTCGAGTTCGCCGCCCAGCCGGCGATGATGACGCCGTACACGCCCATCGAGGTGAGGGACAGCAGATAGAGGAGACCTGCGTCAGCCTTCGACACCACCACCGTCGGCGACAGCGGTATCACCGCCCAGGCGGCGAACGCCGGGACGAGTGCGATGATGGGCGCGAGCCGGAACAGGAACTTGTTGGAATTCGTCGGGATGACGACTTCCTTCATGAGGAGCTTGAGCACGTCGGCGAACGGCTGGCCCATCCCGGGCAGCAGGCCGAAGAGGCGCACGCGGTTCGGCCCGCGGCGCAGCTGCATCCAGCCGATGACCTTGCGCTCCCACAAGGTCAGCAGCGCCACGCAAATGATCAGCACCACCGTGATCACCACTATCCACACCGTGGAGCGTGCGTAGTCCGGCAGGGACAGCCAGGTGGTTGCGAGCGTCTCGAGCACGTGCGCTTTCCGCCCTTCGCTTCAGTACGTCACGGCCGGCGTGCGGCCTTCACGCGTCTTCTGCAGCGACGGCGCACGGCGCAGCAGCGCATCCGTCTGGTACATGGGCACATCCACCAGCGCCTGGCCGGCCGCCGCGCCGGCCCGGTCGGCCTCCACGCTCACCGCGTGAGTGCCCTGGTAGCCTGCGGGTCTGACCCCGTCGCATGCCTGGCGCACCTCGTGCAGGACATCCTCGGAGGACTGGTAATCGAAGCCCTCGAGGCCGAGCAGGTTGCCGAGTACCCGCAGTACCTTCCAGCCCGGACGCGCCTCGCCCACCGGCACTGCCGCCCCGGGCTGGCTTTGCCACAGCCCCTCGCAGTTCACGTACGTGCCGGAGGTCTCGGCGAACGTCCCCATCGGCAGCAACAGGTGGGCGACGCGCTTGAGCTCCTCGCTGGCGAACGGCGTCACCGCGACCACGAACTCGGCCCTGGCGAGGGTACGCAGGCTCTCGGGAGCGAGCGCATCGATCGAGGGTTCCAGACCGCCGAACAACAGATAGGCCCGCAGGGGATGCGCCAGCATGTCGCGCGCGGTGAGGCCTGCTTGCGCCAGCGGTTTGGCGCCCGGCTCACGATGCGGGATCGCCCCCGCAAGATAGGCGCCGGCGGCGTTGCCGCCTTCGGCCAGCCGGCCCAAAGACGCCCCGGTGATCTGCGCCAGCGCCGCGGCGAGCGCGCGCAGGTCTGCGAAAGCCGCATGACGCGCCGCCAGGGCGCCGAGCCAGACCGCGCGCTTCTCCCCGCTGAGCAGCACCTGCGCGGCCGCACGATGCGCGTCGGTGATGCGCGCCTCGCCCACCGCGGCGCCGAGGTGCCGGGGCACGGGCTTGCCCGCCGCGGCGGCCGCCGCGGCCACGACGGCACTCAGATCCGCCACCAGATCCGCGGGCGCGGAGGTCAGGTGCGCCTTCACCGGGAACAGATACGGGAACCGCGCCGGGTTCAGCATCGCCACCTGCGCGCCGCGCAGGGCCGCCTTGCGCACGCGATGGGCGAGAATCGGCACCTCGCGGCGCAGGTTCGCCCCGATCACCAGCAGCGCGTTGAGCGCATCGACCTCGGCGATGCGCATGCCCAGTCCCGGAAACACGGGATCCGCCTGCTGGTCGCGGAAATCGCGCTGCCGCAGGCGGTGATCGACATTGTGGGTCTTAAGTCCGCGCGCGATGCGCCCCGCCAGGTACAGCTCTTCGAGCGTGCTCGAGCTGCTCACCAGGATACCGAGGTCGGCGGCGCGCGCGCGCAGCCCTTGCGCGACCTGCTCGAGCGCGCTCTGCCAGTCGGTCTCGACCCAGGTTTCCCCGCGGCGCAGCAGCGGGTGGCCCAGGCGATCGGGGCTGTATACGCCCTCGTAGCTGAAGCGGTCACGGTCGGCGATCCAGGTCTCGTTGATCGCCTCGTTCTCGCGCGGCACGACCCGCATCAGCTTGCCGCGCAGCACATGGCCGAACAGATTCGTGCCCACCGGATCGTGCGGGGAAATCAGCGGCGTGGAGCTCATCTCCCAGGCGCGCGCGCTGAAGCGGTACGGCTTGGAGACCAGCGCGCCGACCGGGCACAGGTCGATGACGTTGCCGGCGAGTTCGTGATTCACCGTGCTCTCTATATAAGTGCGCACCTTCATGTGCTCGCCACGGCCGATCATTCCGAGCTCCTGGATGCCGGCGATTTCCTCGGTGAAGCGGATACAGCGCGTGCAATGGATGCAGCGCGTCATGTCGGTGGCGATGAGGGGACCCAGGTTCTCGTCCGGCACCACCCGCTTGCCCTCGTGGTAGCGGGATATGTCGCGGCCGAAGCCGACCGCCAGGTCCTGCAGCTCGCACTCCCCGCCCTGGTCGCAGATCGGGCAATCGAGCGGGTGATTGATGAGCAGGAACTCCATGGTGGCGCGTTGCGCGCCGATGGCGCGCGCGGACTTGGTGAAGACCTTCATGCCCTCGACCACCGGGGTGGCGCAGGCAGGCAGGGGCTTGGGCGCCTTCTCCACCTCCACCAGGCACATGCGGCAGTTGGCCGCGATCGACAGCTTCTCGTGGTAGCAGAAGCGCGGCACATAGGCGCCGTGCGCATCGGTGGCGCGTATGAGCATCTCGCCCTTGCGCGCCTTCACCGCCACGCCGTCGATCTCGATGTTGACCAGCTCATCCGCCATGCGAGTGTGTCTCGTGCGCGCGGCCTACGCCGCCTGTGCCCCCGGCGCGTCGCTCACCAGGCTGCGGCCGCCGTGATCGATCATGTATTCGAACTCGTGCCGGTAGTGCTTGAGGAAGCTCTGCACCGGCCAGGCCGAGGCGTCGCCGAACGCACAGATGGTGTGCCCCTCGATGCGGTTCGCGACGTCCAGCAGCAGCCCCAGCTCCTCGCGCCGCGCTTGGCCTGCAAGCACGCGCCTCAGCAGCCGGTTCATCCAGCCCGTGCCCTCGCGGCACGGCGTGCACTGGCCGCAGGACTCCGACATGTAGAAGCGCGAGATGCGCTCCAGCACCCGCACCATGCACGTGGTCTCGTCCATCACGATGGCCGCGCCGGTGCCGAGGGCCGACCCGGCAGCCTTCAGCGAATCGAAATCCATGTTGGCTTTCAGCATGATCTCCCCGGGCACCACCGGCACCGAGCAGCCACCGGGGATCACCGCCTTGAGTTTGCGCCCCGCCCGCACGCCGCCGGCGAGCTCGAGCAGATCCGCGAACGGAATGCCGAGCGGCAGCTCGAAGTTGCCGGCCTTCTGCACGTGGCCGGAGACTGAGAAAATCACCGTGCCGCCGGAGTTGGCGGGTCCCAGCGCCGCAAACCACGCCGGTCCCTTGCGCAGGATGGTCGGCACGGACGCGAAGCTCAGCGTGTTGTTGATGGTGGTGGGCGCCCCGTACAGGCCGAAATTCGCCGGGAACGGCGGCTTGAAGCGCGGCTTGCCGGGCTTGCCCTCGAGGGAGTCGAGCAGCGCCGTCTCCTCGCCGCAGATGTAGGCGCCGGCACCGATGAAGGTGTGCAGGTCGAAGTCGACGCCACTCCCCTGCACGTTCTTGCCGAGCAGTCCCGCCGCATAGGCTTCCGCGAGCGCCGCCTCGAAGCGCGGCACCGGTTCGCCCAGGAACTCGCCGCGAATGTAGTTGTAGGCAACCGTGGAGTTGGTGGCGTAGCCGGCAATCGCCAGGCCCTCGATGAGGGCATGCGGGTTGTAGCGCAGGATGTCGCGATCGTGGCAGGTGCCCGGCTCGCTCTCATCCGAATTGCACACCAGGTACTTCTGCACCGGGGAGTTGCGCGGCATGAAGCTCCACTTGGTGCCGGTGGGAAAGCCGGCGCCGCCGCGCCCGCGCAGCCCGGAAGCCTTGACCGCATCGATGATCTGCTCGCGCGGCGGCTTGTCGCGTAGCAGCCGCTCCCACACCTGGTACCCGCCGATGGTGCGGTAGGTGGCGAGCGTCCACGGGCGCTCCAGCTGCAGCGGCTCGAACACCCCCAGGTTCATCCGGTCAGCGTAGGCGCCTGCGACTGTGCTCATTTCAGCGCATCCAGAATGGCGTCGAGCGCCGCAGGCGTGAGGTGCTCATGGAACACGTGATCCACCATCATCATCGGCGCGCCGGTACATGCCGCGAGACACTCCTCCTCCTGCTTGAGAAAGATGCGGCCGTCGGGGGTGCTCTCGTTCACCTTGATGCCGAGCCTGGCTTCGGCGTGCGCCACCAGCTCCTCGGCGCCGTTCAGCATGCAGGAGATGTTGGTGCAGATGCTGACGTGATGGCGGCCGCAGCGGTGGGTCTCGAACATCGAATAGAAAGCCGCGACCTCGTACACCTGGATCGGCGGGAGCCCCAGGTGCTCCGCCACCGCATCCATGAGCGGCGGGGTGAGAAAGCCGTTGTTCTGTTCCTGTGCCGCACGCAGCGCGGCGATGCACGCCGAGCGCTGGCGCCCGGGCGGAAACTTCGCGACCCAGTGATCGATTTCCGCACGGGTGTGCGCCGACAGCAGCTGCGGGGTGCTGTCGGCCCCGTTGGCGCGGGCAGCGCCGTTGTCAGGCGCGCTGCTCAACGGTCGATCTCCCCGAACACGATGTCCTGCGAGCCGATCACCGCCACCACGTCGGCGAGCATGTGGCCGCGGCACATCTCCTCCAGCGCGGCCAGATGCGGGAACCCCGGCGCGCGGCACTTGAGGCGATAGGGCTTGTTGGCGCCATCAGATACCAGGTAGATGCCGAACTCGCCCTTGGGCCCCTCAACGGCAGCGTAGGTCTCTCCTTCTGGTACTTCATAGCCTTCCGTGAAGAACTTAAAGTGATGGATGAGTGACTCCATGTCATCCTTCATGCGCTCGCGCCCGGGCGGGCGCACCTTGCGGTCGTCGATCATCACCGCTCCCGGATGCGCGCGCAGCCACTCCACGCATTGACGCACGATGCGGTTGGCTTGGCGCATCTCCTCGACGCGCACCAGGTAGCGGTCGTAGCAGTCGCCGTTCACGCCCAGCGGCACATCGAAATCCATGCGTTCGTACACTTCATAGGGCTGCTTCTTGCGCAGGTCCCAGGCAATAC
>CATPBQ010000003.1 GCA_955652795.1 uncultured Steroidobacteraceae bacterium
ATCGCCACGGCGCCGCGCGGCGGCGGCGGCTTCGGCTACGACCCGGTGTTCGTGCCCGCCGGCGAGCGGCGCAGCGCCGCCGAGCTCGACTGCGCGGAAAAGAACGCGCTCAGCCACCGCGCACAGGCGCTGCGCGCTCTCGTCGCGATGCTCGAGTCGGCCAGCTATATTTCCGCCCCATGAAGCACGGCAGACTGTTCGTCATCGCCGCCCCCTCCGGTGCAGGCAAGACCTCGCTGGTCAAGGCGCTGCTGGCGAGCGAGCCGCGCCTGCGCCTGTCCGTCTCGCATACCACCCGCAAGCGGCGCCCGACCGAGGAAGACGGGCGCGAATACCACTTCGTCTCGGTGCCGCAATTCGAGCGCCTGGCGGCGCGCGGGGAGTTCCTGGAGCACGCGCGGGTGTTCGACAACTTCTACGGCACCGCGCGCGGCTACGTCGAGGAGCAGCTGCGGCAGGGACACGACGTGATCCTGGAAATCGACTGGCAGGGCGCGCAGCAGGTGCGCCGCGCCATGCCGCAGTGCGTGAGCATATTCATCCTGCCCCCCTCGCGCCGCGCGCTCGCCGAACGGCTGGCGCAGCGCGCGACCGACTCCCCGCAGATCATCGCGCGGCGCCTGCGCGATGCTGCGGCCGACATGTCCCACTACCGCGAGTTCGACTACGTCATCGTCAACGACGACTTCGCACAGGCAGTCAGCGACCTGCGGCGCATCGTGGCCGGGCGCGGTGAGGACCTGACGAGCGCGCGGCCCGAACTGGCCGCGTTGCTCGGCGAACTGCTGGCGCCGGCTTAGAAAAGCGGCGCGGCGCTATCGCCGCACTGGCGGCCCTTTGATAGAGTGCCCTCATCCACCTTCGGCGCATTGCGCAACGATGGCCAGCGATACCGAGTGGCAAGCCTGGGGAGAGAAGGATCCATACTTCGGGGTTCTGACCGATGAGCGCTATCGCAGGGGCCAGCTCACCGCGGAAGCGCTGGAGGAGTTCTTCCGCACCGGCAGCAGGCATATCGAGGAAATTCTCGCCGCCGCCCGCAGCCACTTTGGTGAGCTTTCCACGCGACGATGCCTCGACTTTGGCTGCGGCGTCGGCCGAGCGCTGATCCCGCTGGCCGAAGTCTCCGAGATCTGCGTCGGTGTCGATTATCGCCGGCGCGATGCTTCAGCAAGCGGCGCGCAACTGCCTCAAATACAACCGTCACAACGTGCGCCTGGTCCGGACCCTGGAGGAGATCGACCCGGGGAACAGCGGTGGCTTCAGCTTCATCCACTCGCACATGGTCCTGCAGCACCTCGATCCGCAACGTGGCTTGAGCATCATCAGCGCGCTGCTGTCACGCCTGGCCACGGGCGGGGTCGCCGCGCTGCACATGACCTATGCGCACACCAAGCACCGCGCAAATCAGGGCGTGCGGCCGCGCGCCTCACGCATGGCGCGCTTCATGAGCCGTCCGGTGACGCGCATCCGCCGCCAGATCACCCGCGGCGATCCACAGATGCTGATGTACCCCTACGACCTGAACCGGGTGCTGTTCCTGGCGCAGGACTGCGGCGTACGCAGCGGCGGCCTGCAATTCACCGATCACGCCGGGCACCTCGGCGTCATCCTGTTCCTCAGGCGGGAATGATGGGGAGACGCCAGCCCTGAGGTGCCCCGCCGCACTGGCCTGACACACAGCTCTTGCCTTATAGTGCAAGGCCGTGCGCACCACTTGCGGTGCGTTTCACACGTCAAGCGACCCCATGGCCCGAATCACAGTAGAAGATTGCCTGCACAACGTCGACAACCTGTTCCAGCTGGTGCTGCTGGCGGCGCAGCGCGCCCGCCGGCTCGCCAACGGAGCCGAGCCCACGCTGCCTCTGGAGAACGACAAGCCGACCGTCCTCGCCCTGCGCGAGATCGCAGCCGGCAACGTGACCGCGGAGATGCTCCGCGAGCCCGAGCCGCTGCCGGAGGCCGTGGCGCCCGAGGCCGACAACCAGTCCAGCTTCCGCGCTCCGCAGTTCGGCCTCGGAGACTGACGGCCAGCGCTCACCCATGGACTATGCGTCTTCGCTCCTGGGACTGCTGCCCGGCGGAAGACGCACTCCGGGACTGAAGGAGCTGCTGGCCTCTGTCGGCACTTACCTGCCGCCCGACCAGGTCGCGCGCATCCGCGAGGCGGCCGAGTTCGGCACCTCGGCGCACCACGGGCAGAAACGCCTCTCGGGCGAACCGTTCATCGCGCATCCGGTGGCGGCCGCAGCCATCCTCGCGGATCTGCGCCTGGACGCCGACACCATCGTGGCGGCGATCCTGCACGACGTCATCGAAGACACCCCGACGCCCAAGCATCAGCTGGCGGCGCGTTTCGGCGCGGACGTGGCCGAGCTGGTCGACGGCGTCACCAAGCTCGACCAGATCAAGTTCAAGAGCCGCGAGGAGGCGCAGGCGGAATCGTTCCGCAAGATGCTGCTGGCGATGGTGCGCGACCTGCGCGTCATCCTGGTGAAGCTCGCCGACCGCATGCACAACATGCGCACCATCGGGGCCATGGCGCCGGCGCGGCGCCGGGCGATCGCCCGCGAGACTCTCGAGATCTACGCGCCGATCGCCGAACGGCTCGGGCTCTACAACATCAAGCTCGAGCTCGAGGACCTGGGGTTCGAGGCGCTGTATCCGCGCCGCTACCAGGTGCTGGAGCACGCGCTGCGCCGCGCGCGCGGCAACCAGAAGGAATTCCTCAAGAAGATCGAACAGCAGCTGAACGCCGGGCTCCTGAAGAGCAACAT
>CATPBQ010000004.1 GCA_955652795.1 uncultured Steroidobacteraceae bacterium
CCTGCAGGTACAGGTGATCCGCGACGAGACCGAGCTCGAGGCGGTTCGCCGGGCACGCGACTCGGTGCTCGCCAACATCTCGCACGAGTTCCGCACGCCGCTCGCCGCACAGCTGGCGTCGATCGAGCTGCTGCTCGCGGGTCTGGAGCACATGCCTGCGTCGCAGCAGCAGGAGCTCGTGACTTCACTGGAGCGTGGCACGCTGCGCCTGACACAGCTCATCGACAACCTGCTGGAAAGCGTACGCATCGAGTCGGGACAGCTCGGTATCCGCCACCAGAGCGTGGCGCTCGCGGAGGTGGTGGAAGACGCGCACGCCCTGGTGCGCTCGCTGCTGGCGCAGCGGCGCCAGACCCTCACGATTACCCTGCCCGAGGATCTGCCGCTGGTGGCGGGCGACAAGCCGCGTCTCACCCAGGTGTTTGTCAACCTGCTTGCCAACGCCAACAAGTTCGCGCCCGAAGGCAGCACCGTGCGCATCGGCGCCGAGGCGCGCCCCGGACAGGTGCTCGCGTGGGTGGAGGATGAAGGCCCGGGACCCGCGGCGAGCGACGGTGAGGCGCTGTTCGCACGGTTCCAGCGCGGTGGCGGCGCGGAACCTGAGGCGGCGGGGCTCGGACTGGGTCTGTGGCTCGTGAAGTCGATCATCGACCGGCATTCGGGCGGCGTCGCCTTCGAACGCACCGCCGCCGACCGTACGCGCTTCACCCTGACCCTGCCGGCGGAGGACGGCGCATGAAAGTGCTGGTGGCGGACGATGACGCGGATTTGCGCGAGCTCATTGCCTTCACGCTGACGCAATCGGGTTATCTCGTGGTCAAGGCGGGCGACGGACCCTCCGCCGTGCGTCGCTTCGAGGAGGAATCCCCGGACCTCGTGGTGCTCGACATCAACATGCCGGGCTTGAGCGGTTTCCAGGTCTGCGAGGCGATCCGCAAGCGCTCGCGGATCCCGGTGATGATGCTGACCGTGCGCGGCGAGGAGGAGGATCTGGTGCGCGCGCTCGGGCTCGGCGCTGATGACTATCTCACCAAGCCGTTCAGTCCGCGCACGCTGCTGGCGCGGATCAAGGCGCTGCTGCGCCGGGCGGGCATGGAAAACACCACACCGCTGGCTGCCGGGCGCGTGGCCCTCGATCTGCAGGAGCACACCGTGAGAATCGGCCGGGGCGAGCCGGTGCGGCTGACGAAGCTCGAGCTGCGGCTGCTGCAGATGCTGCTGGCGAATGCCGGCCACACGGTGAGCTCTGATCGGCTGCTCGTGCAGGTGTGGGGACATCGCAGCGGCGGTGACCGGCAGCTCCTGAAGCAACTGGTGCACCGGCTGCGGCACAAGATCGAAGTGGATCCGGCGGCGCCTGCGCTGCTGCGCACCGCCGCGGCGGGCTACAAGCTGCTGGTCGAGTGACGGAGGGGCGCCGCCCTCTAGCGCGCGGAGATCTGATCGAACACGCCGCCATCGCTGAAGTGCGTGCGCTGCACCTGCGCCCAGCCGCCAAAGTCGGCAATCGTGGCGAGCTTGAGCTGCGGGAAGCGCGCCGCATAGCGCCCCCCCACCTCGGGATCGCGTGGCCGGTAGTCATGCCGCGCGATGATCTCCTGCCCTTCCTTGCTGTACAGATACCCGAGGTACGCCATCGCCACCTCGCGCGTGCCGCGCCGCAAGGCCACCCCGTCGACCACCGCCACCGCCGGCTCGGCGAGAATGCTCACCGACGGCACCACGATCTGGAGCTTGTCCGCGCCGAGCTCGCGCACCGCGAGCAGCGCCTCGTTCTCCCAGGCCAGCAGCACATCCCCGAGTCCGCGCTGCGCGAACGTGGTCGTCGCGCCGCGAGCGCCGGTGTCGAGCACCGGCACGTTCTGGTAGAGCCGGCGCACGAACTCCCGCGCGCTCGCCTCGTCGCCCCGCGGCTGCGCGCGGGCCCAGGCCCAGGCGGCCAGATAGTTCCAGCGTGCGCCGCCTGAGGTCTTGGGATTGGGCGTGATCACCGCCACGCCGGGCCGCACCAGATCGCCCCAGTCCTGAATCGCTTTCGGGTTGCCCTTGCGGACCAGGAAGACGATGGTGGAGGTATAGGGCGAGCTGTCGTCCGGCAGCAGGGTCTGCCAGTTCAGCGGCAGCAGCTTCGCGGCAGTGGCGATCGCGTCGATGTCGGCTGCCAGCGCCAGGGTCACCACATCCGCGGCAAGTCCGTCGATCACCGAGCGCGCCTGCTTGCCCGAGCCGCCGTGTGACTGATCAACACGCACGTCCTGGCCGGTCTTCGCCTTCCAGTACCTGGCAAATGCCGCGTTGAAATCCACGTACAGCTCGCGCGTGGGGTCGTAGGAGACATTCAGCAGCGTCACGCGAGTCGCATTCGCCGACTCGGACCGACCCTGGCAGGAGGCGAGCAGGACAGCGAGAGCGCCGAGCGCGAGAGCCGCCGCCGCGCTTCGCAGACAGTAGGCTGATGCCATCACCGCATGCTAGCCGCGCTCAGACGCGATGTCAGTCGCAAGGCGGTTACGGTGGGGTGACGCGGTAGCCCAGCGCACGCAGCAGGTACGGCTCGAGCGCACGCGCGCAGGCGCTGACCGTGCGAGGTCCGCCGAGCTCCGCCAGCTGCGTCATCTGCAGGCCCTGGTAGCCGCAGGGATTGATGCGGCGGAAGGGTTCCAGGTCAAGGGCCACGTTCACGGCGAGGCCGTGATAGCTGCCCCCCCGGCGCACGCGCACCCCGACGCTCGCGAGCTTGCGGCCGTCGACGTACACACCGGGGGCGCTGCGCCGGCACTCGGCGCCGATGCCAAACTGCGCCGCCAGATCGATGACGCCGCGCTCCAGCGCCGTGACGAACTCACGGATCGCAACACCCGCGCGCCTGAGATCCACCAGCGGGTACACCACCAGCTGTCCCGGGCCGTGATAGGTCACCTGCCCGCCGCGATCGACGTGCACCACCGGAATATCACCGGGCGCCAACAGGTGCGCGCGGCTCGCGTTCACGCCTAAGGTGAACACCGGCGGGTGCTCGAGAAACCAGATCTCATCCGGGGTCGCCGCGGCGCGCTCTTCGGTGAAGCGCTGCATCGCGCGCCAGGTGGGCTCGTACTCGACCAGTCCCAGGCGCCGGATCACGGGTGCGGGCACGGCAGCGCCCGCCGCAGCCGCGCGCGGCGTGCACGCAGCAGCCGTGCCGCCCAGGCTCATGTCGCCAGGCGCCGGTTGTCGAGGCCGGCGTTGTTGCGGTTCAGGGCCTGCTCCGCCCGAAAGCTCGAGCCCACCAGAGGCCCCGACACGCATTCGAGGAAACCGCGCGCCAGCGCCAGCTCGCGATAGCGATCGAACTCCTCCGGTCTCACGAAGCGCTGCACCGGAAGGTGATTCACGGTCGGGCGCAGGTACTGCCCGAGGGTCACGATGTCGACGCCGGCAGTGCGCAGATCCGCAAGCGTCGCGTCGATCTCCTCGTCACTCTCCCCCAGCCCCAGCATGAGACTGCTCTTGGTCAGCACCGAAGGCCGGCGACGCTTGGCAGCCTCCAGGACCTGCAGGGTCTGTTGGTAGCCGGCGCGCGGATCGCGCACCGGATGCGTCAGGCGCCGCACGGTCTCGATGTTCTGCGCAAACACCTCGATTCCGGAGTCGACCACCGTCTCGACATCCGCCCGCACTCCCTGGAAGTCCGGCGTCAGTGCCTCCACCGCCGTGCGGGGGTTGCGCCGCTTGATGGCGCGTACGCACGCGGCATAGTGCGCCGCGCCACCGTCGGTGAGGTCGTCGCGATCGACCGAGGTGAGCACCACGTAGCTGAGCCTCATCAGCTCGACCGTGCGCGCGGCGTTCTCGGGCTCGTCCGCGTCGAGCCAGCCGTGCGGGTTTCCCGTGTCCACGGAACAGAACCGGCAGGCGCGCGTGCACACCGCGCCCATCAGCATGATGGTCGCGGTGCCCGCGTTCCAGCACTCACCGATGTTGGGACACCTGGCTTCCTCACAGACCGTGGCGAGGCGGTGCTCCCGCACGAGGGTGCGGACGCTCTGGAAGCCGGCTCCCGTGGGCGCCTTCCCCTTGAGCCACGGCGGCTTGGGGCTGGTGGCGCGCCCGCTGCCGGCGCCGCGCTTGATGCCGTCACGGATGGCGGTAAATCCTTGAGTCGTCAGGTATTTATCACCGCTTCGGGCGTGCGCGAGCTCCGCCACCACCGGGATGCCCTTCAGATCCGACATGGGGTCATTGTAGCGCACGCACGCGCGCATCCAGGCTCGCCAGACGCTCCACCGTGCCCACATCGCACCACTCCCCGCGATGCACCTGGCCGCGCACCCGGGCTGCGGCGATGGCGCGATTCAATAGCGGCAGGAGCGGAAACCTCCCGGGGGCGCAGCCGCCGAAGAACTCCGGCCGGTACACGCCGACCCCGGAGTAGGTGTAACGATCGGTGTCGCGAGTGACCACCAGATCACCCTCGAGCCCGAAGTCGCCACGCGGGTGGTGTGGCGGGTTGGGGATCAGCAGCAGGCGGGCGTGCGCACCCTCCTCGAGTGCCAGGGCTGCAAAGTCAATGTCGGTCCAGATATCGGCGTTGACGACCAGGAACGGCCCGGGTCCGAGCAGCGGCACGGCCCTGAAGATACCGCCGCCGGTTTCCAGCGGCACCGGCCCTTCATCGCTGTAGGTAATCAACACACCGTAGTCGCGACCGTCGCCGAGCGTCGCGCGCACCTGAGCGCCGAGCCACGAGAGATTGATGACCACCTCGCGGATGCCGGCGCGCGCCAGTGCCGCGAGGTGCCAGGCAATGAGCGGCCTGCCGCCCACCTGCACCAGGGGCTTGGCGAGGGAGTCGGTGATCGGTCGCATGCGCTCGCCGCGGCCGGCCGCCAGCAGCATCGCCCTCATGCGTGCCCGTCCGCGGCGCGCCTGATGTGGGCTGCGACCTGCGCGTTGGCGCGCGACAGCTGCGCCACGACGCGCTGCTCGAGGAAAGAGCCAAGCGCGGTGAGCTCGGGGTAGCGCGCACAGGTGTCGCGCACATAGTCGAGCGTGCGCGGCAGGTCGGGCAGATAGCCGGGCTTGCCGTCGCGGTACCACAGCCGACAGAAGATCCCGAGCACCTTGATGTGCCGCTGTACGCCGATGAGATCGAACCAGCGCAGGAACTGCGCCTCGCTTTCCCCGCCATCGCCGCCCTGGGCGCGCAGGCGCGCGCGATGGCCGCTCACCCAGTTCACCACGCGCTCGCGCGGCCAGGCGATGTAACAGTCCTTCAGCAGCGACACCAGATCGTAAGCCACCGGCCCGCGCAGCGCGTCCTGGAAATCGAGAATCCCCGGATTGCGGTGCCTGAGCACCATGAGATTGCGCGCGTGATAGTCACGGTGAACGAACACCACCGGCTGCGCGAGCGCTTCCTGGATCAGGAACTCGAACGCGGCGCCGAGCAGCTGCGCCTCATCGGGTGAGGGCGTCAGCGACAGGTGCCGGGCAACAAACCACTCGGGCATGAGCGCCATCTCGCGCGCCAGCTCGGCGCGGCCGTACGGGGCGAGCTGTGCGCACGCCTCCCGGCCGCGCACCTGGATGGCCGCGAGCACGCCCAGTGCATCTGCGTACAGCGGCTCGGGATCGTCACCGGCGTCGAGCCGCTCGAGATACAGCGTCGCGCCCAGATCCTCCAGCAACAGCAAGCCGCGCTGCACGTCGCTCTCATGCACGTGAGGAACATGCGCCCCGAGGGACTCGAGCAGGCGCGACACCTTCAGATACGGACGCACGTCCTCCTTGCCCGGAGGAGCATCCATCACGACATACGTGCCGGCAGCGCAGAAGACGCGGAAGTAGCGTCGGAAGCTCGCGTCACTGGATGCGGGCTCGATGCGCAGCACCGGCAGGCGAAGATCGCGCGCCAGCCAATCCCTAATCAGCGCGACTCGCGCGTCGGTCTCAAGCATGTGAAGCGTCGGGGTTTTTCGGGGCGCTCGGGCGTGGCGCGCCATTATAATGCCGCTCTTCATGCCGCGTTCGAGCCCATTCTGGATCGTGTTCGTCTCGCTGGGCGGCATCCTGCCGGCCGCCCGGGCCGAAGACCCTCCCTGCCCGACACAGCTCGGGCTGCCTGCGGCCGCGGCTGCCGCGAGCGGTGCGCCGGCAGCGAAAGCCCCCGCGGATGTGCCGCGCAAGCCAGCGGCCGACGACGGCCACATCGACGTCACGAGCGACCAGGCAATACTCGGCGTCGATGGCAACGCGACGCTCAAGGGCAACGTCCTCCTGCGGCAGGGCGAGCGCGAGATCCGCGCCAACGAGGTTCAGTACGACGCGCATAACACCTCGGTGAGCACCGCGGGCCACATCGACTACACCGACTCCCTCGTGCATGTGACGGGTGCGGGCGGCAGCTACTCGGCGGCGGCCGGCGCCGAGTTCAAGTCGGCCCAATTCTCTCTGCGGCAGCGCGCCGCACGCGGCGCCGCGCAGGAAATGAGGCTCACACCCCTGGGCGTGATTCGCCTGCGGGGAGTCATGTTCACGACCTGCCCGGCGAACGATACCTCCTGGCAGTTGCAGGCCGACAACATCATGCTCGACACACGCAACCGCGTCGGCACCGGCAGCAATGCCCAGATCCGGTTCATGGGCGTGCCCCTGATGTACCTGCCGTGGGTGTCGTTTCCGCTGGGCAGCGAGCGCAAGAGCGGCTTTCTTTTTCCGGGCATCGGCAACACCTCCAGCGGCGGCCTGCAGCTGTCGGTTCCGTACTATTGGAACATCGCGCCGAACGCGGACTTCACCTTCCAGCCCATCGAGTACAGCAAGCGCGGTCCCGACCTGGGGGGCGATCTGCGCTTTCTGACGCAGCGCCAGCACGGCGAGCTGGACTGGAGCTATCTGCCCCACGACCGCGCCTTCGGCGGCAACCGCAGCCGCGTGCGCCTCACCGACGTCGCCGAACTGCCGGATGACCTGCGCCTCAGCGTAAACGCGGAGAACGTCAGCGACACCCGCTACTTCGAGGACTTCTCCCAGGGCCCGGAGGGCACCAGCACCGCCTTCGTCGAGCGGCGCGCCACGCTCTCCTACCGCGGCGAGCACTGGAGCGTCGATGGCGAAGCGCAGCAGTACCAGACTATCGATTACACGCTCGCGATCACCGACCGGCCCTACGCGCGCGTGCCGCGCGTTGCAGTGAGGGCTGACTACGGCCTGGGGGCGGCGGAGCTGCTGCACTACGGCTTCGATTCCGAGCTCGTGGACTTCCAGCGGGCCACCGGCGTCACCGGTTGGCGGGCGGATCTCACGCCGGCGGTCTCCCTCGATCTCACCGGCCCCGGATATTTCCTGCGCCCCGCGCTCGCCTGGCGCGCGACCCAGTACCAGCTCGACAACCTGGCGCCCGGCGAGGCGCGCTCGCCCTCACGGACGGTGGCGATTGCGAGCTTCGACACCGGACTGGTGTTCGAACGCGACGCCGGTTCCAGGAATCAGCGCAAGCTCACGCTCGAGCCG
>CATPBQ010000005.1 GCA_955652795.1 uncultured Steroidobacteraceae bacterium
CGATCAGCTGTCCGTTGCCGAGCCGCTGAGCGGCGGGGCGGTCAAGATCCTGGTGGCGATCGCCGATGTCGACGTCACGGTGGCTGCCGGCTCCCCGATTTTTTTTTTTTATGTTTCGTAGACCACCTAGTTCTACACCGCCGCCCAGATCTTTCCGATGCTTCCCGAGCGGCTGTCGACCGACCTCACATCGCTTGCGGAGGACCAGGAGCGCCTCAGCGTGGTCATCGAAATGACCATCGCGGCCGATGGCGCTGTGGCGGCATCCGACATCTACCGCGCGGTAGTACGCAATCGCGCCAAACTCGCCTATGACAGTGTGGCGGCGTGGCTCCTCGGCACGGGGCCAGCGCCTGCGCGCGCCGCATCGGTCAGCGGCATGGAGCAACAGCTGCGCATCCAGGACGGCACGGCACAGGCGCTCAAGCGCGTGCGGCGTGAGCAGGGTGCGCTGGGGCTCAGCACCATCGAGGCGCGGGCGGTCTACGACGGCGGTGTGCTCGCGGACCTCAAGCCCGACGAGGACAATCGCGCCAAGGAGCTCATCGAATACTTCATGATCGCGGCCAACGCAGTCGTGGCGCAGTACCTGGAGCGCCGCGGCTCCGCATCGCTGCGCCGCGTGCTGCGCAAACCAGAGCGCTGGGGGCGGATCGTCGAGCTGGCGCGGGGACTGGGCGATCGTCTGCCGGCAGCGCCGGACGCGCGGGCGCTCAGCGCATTTCTCGTCAGGCGCCAGCAGGCGGCGCCGGCGCAGTTTCCGGACCTGTCAGTGTCGATCGTCAAGTTGCTGGGGGCCGGCGAGTATGTGCTCAAGCGCCCGGGACAACCTGCCGAAGGACATTTCGGACTGGCAGTGGATGACTACACGCACGCGACCGCGCCCAACCGCCGCTTCCCGGACCTCATCACCCAGCGGCTGCTGAAGGGCGCGCTCGCCGGCCGCTCCGCGTCCTACAGCGACGAGGAGCTGCTCAGCCTCGCGGCACGTTGCACCGAGCAGGAAGGCAATGCTGCGAAGGTCGAGCGTCAGGTGCGCAAGTGCGCCGCCGCCATGCTGCTCGAATCGCGCATCGGCCAGCAGTTTGATGCCCTGGTGACCGGCGCTTCGGAGAAAGGAGTGTGGGTGCGTATCCGGCAGCCGGTTGCGGAAGGACGTCTCGTCAAGGGGTTTGAAGGGTTGGACGTCGGTGACGCGCTGCGCGTACAGCTCACCCACACCGATGTCGAGCACGGCTACATCGATTTCGTGCGCGCACGCTGAGCGCCACGCCAACACGTCACGAGTGGTGTACGTGCAGTCCGACGCGGCGACACCGGCAACATACACGACGCAGATTGCAGACACGTTGCCCCCCTGAGTTCGAGGCGCTTATATACGGGCACGGTTTAGCGGCACGTGCTTCCTGCGGCGGGAGCCGTCGGACATGGAGGTCCGCGACTTGTGCGCGGCCAACCCACCCGACGAATCCCGATGCCAGGGGCGGGCACGGTGGCACCGTAACGCCGACTCAGGGAGAGCGCTCGCGACCGCGGCGGTTGGATCTGCCGTCTGGTGCAACGCGTCGAAACGCACAGGTCTGGTAGTCAATGGAGGTCTGATATGAAGCGCTTTTCGACTTTGATTGCAGCAACGGCCGCGCTGGGGCTGGCTGCGTTTGCTTACGCTGGCGGACCGGAGGATCAGGCGGGCGCGGCCGAGCCATCACCTGCAGCGCAGCCCTCGATGCCGTCGACCGACTCTCAGAGCCAGCCCTCGGCAACGGCACAGTCGAGCACATCGACGTCGCAGGGCACGCGGCTGGCGGCCATCGTGCCCGAGGGCATGTCGGCGCAGGAAGCGTGCACGGGATTCAAGAGTGTTGAGGAGTGTGTAGCGACCCTGCACGTCTCGCAGAATCTCAGCATTCCCTTCCCTGA
The DNA here is from genome assembly GCA_955652795.1 of uncultured Steroidobacteraceae bacterium. Taxonomy (GTDB): domain Bacteria; phylum Pseudomonadota; class Gammaproteobacteria; order Steroidobacterales; family Steroidobacteraceae; genus 13-2-20CM-66-19. The sequence goes on from CATPBQ010000005.1 coordinate 1,921, forward strand.
CCTGAAGTCGAAAGTGACCGGTGGAGCAAAGCTCGGTGCGGCAATTCACCAGCTGAAACCCGACGCGAACGTCAAGGCCGAGCTCCGCAAGGCCGAGGAACAGGCGCGCAGCGACACGCGCTCGCCACAGGGCTGATTCAAGCGCGCCCCGCGCCGCAGCAGCAGCCACCTGGCTCCTGAACGTCACGCGGCCGCTGCCAACGGGACTGAGCCGGCGCTGAGTGCGGCGATCAGCGGACCGGTCCGGAAAGTGGGGGGTTTAAGGAGCCCCCCACAGGCGTGCCGGCTGAAGGCGGCGCGCCTGTACGCCGACGGCTGACTGGTCGGTGGCGGCGCAAGCGCCGTGCGGTCGCGCGCTCGATCGCGACGGCGATCCTGATCGTCCCCGCGTTACCCGATTCTCGTGACTCCTGCCGCCCAGGCGCACCGCCTCATATAGGGTAGGGGGTATAGTATCTCTTGACTTGCGCTGCGTGAGCCTCAAGAATCCGTCCCGCTGTTAGGGGCGGCCCATTGAAAATAAAGTGCAACACCCTTGGCCGCCGGCGGTGCCTGGGCGCGCTGGCGCTGCTCGCCATGCGGTACGTCCACGCCGGCGCCGATGACGCGACATCCGGGCCTGCTGCGGCGAGCGCTGCGCCGATGCTCCTCGGTGCCCAGTACACGTACATCCTGCAACATCAGGACGGCTTGCACTCGCCTTACGCCGGGCCGCTGAGCCTGAGTCCGGACG
>CATPBQ010000006.1 GCA_955652795.1 uncultured Steroidobacteraceae bacterium
GGTAGATGGCATCCAGTCCCGCCTTCACCTGCTGCATGGCCTGATTTCCCGTCACGGCGCCGAGTGCGTTCACGAACGGCCGCTCGCTCAGGTAGCGCCACAGCTTATCCGCGGTGAGCCGCGCGATCGAGTGCTCGACGGCAATGGTGCCGCGCAGGCGAACCACGTCCTTGGCGTCATAGGCGCGCCGCACGCCGCGCCAGCGCGGCGCCTCGCGCCACTGGCGCCGCAGGTCATCGGCCGTGGGCAGGCATTTGGCAGCGTTCATGGATCTGGTGCACCTTTCGCGCCCGGGTCGGACGGTCAGTTGAGCAGCTCATAGGCCGGCAGCGTCAGGAATTCGTCAAAGGTCTCGCGCTTGGTCATCTGCTCGAACAACCGCGCCGCCGTCGGAAACACCCCGTGGGTCAGCCGCGCCGCGCCGACCTCCTCGTGGATGCGGTCGAGTTCCGCGCTCAGCAGCCGATCGAAGCGCTCCACCGTCACCAGCTGTCCGTCGCTGGTGCGCGCGCCGTGGCGCAGCCATTGCCACAGCTGCGCGCGGCAGATCTCCGCGGTCGCCGCATCCTCCATGAGGTGATACAGCGGCACGCAGCCGTTGCCGCGCAACCAGGACTCGAGGTACTGCACGCCGACGCGGATGCAGGCGCGCAGGCCGGCTTCCGTGATCTCGCCCTCGGGCACCGTGAGCAGATCCTGTGGCGTCACGTTCACTTCCGCGCGCAGCACGCCGAGCTGGTTGGGCCCGGACATCACCGCGTCAAACGCCTCGCGGGCAATCTTCGCCAGGCCCGGATGCGCGATCCAGGTGCCATCGTGCCCGGCGCGCGCCTCGCGCAGCTTGTCGGCCCGCACGCGCGCCATCGCGGCCTCATTCGCCTGTGGGTCATCGCGGATCGGGATCTGCGCCGCCATGCCGCCCATGGCGTGCGCGCCACGGCGGTGACAGGTCTTGATGAGCAGGTCCACATAGGACTTGAGGAAGTGACGGTCCATGGTCACGGTCGCGCGATCCGGCAGCAGGAACTCGCGGCGGTTACGGAATTTCTTGATGAAGCTGAAGATGTAGTCCCAGCGGCCGCAGTTGAGGCCGGCCGAGTGCTCGCGCAGCTCGTAGAGAATCTCGTCCATTTCGAACGCCGCGAGCACGGTCTCGATGAGCACCGTCGCCTTGATCGTGCCGGGCGCGAGTCCGAGCGCCTCCTGCGCTGCGAGAAACACCTCGTTCCACAGCCGTGCCTCCAGATGGCTCTCGATCTTGGGCAGATAGAAATACGGCCCGGTGCCGCGCCGCGCGAGCGCCTCGTGGTTGTTGGCGATGAACAGCGCGAAGTCGCACAGCGCGCCGGACACGGTATCGCCGTTGATGCGCAGGTGCTTCTCCGGCAGGTGCCAGCCTCGCGGCCGCACGATGAGAGTGGCGGTGTGCTCGGCGAGCCGGTAGACCTTGCCGGTGGCGGGGTCCTCGTAACTGATGGTGCGGCGCACGGCGTCGTTGAGATTCACCTGGCCGCGGATCAGGTTCTCCCAGGTCGGCGAGCAGGAGTCCTCGAAGTCCGCCATGAACGCGCTCACCGGCGCGTTCAGGGCGTTGATGACCATCTTGCGATCGACGGGGCCGGTGATCTCCACGCGCCGGTCGAGAAGGTCCGCGGGCACCGGGGAGATGCGCCACTCGCCCGCACGCACCGCGGCGGTGTCCGCCAGAAACTCCGGCAGCGCCCCGTCATCGAGCAGCGCCTGGCGTCGTGCACGCGCGTCGAGCAACTCGAGGCGCCGCGCGTTGAAGCGCCGGTGCAGGCTCGCCAGCAGCTGCAGCGCCAGAGGCGTCAGCACCTCCTCTGCGCGCTCGATCTTCGGTCCCAGGACCTCAAGCTTCGGTCCGGTCTGTTCCCGCGAATACAAACGCGCCTGGGTCTCGGCGTTCATGGGGGTGAGCATACCCGGATTGCACGGGAATTTGACCGTGGAAACTTCACCCTGTTAATTTCACATAGTCATTCACTGTGCGGACAGGTCAAGCTGTGCCGGAGCTGTTACGCAAGGGCCATTTCCTGGGCGCCAAACTGCGCTCGGTACGCAAGCGCAACGGACTGACACTGGAGGAACTGTCGGTGCGCTGTATCCAGCGCAATTCCGGCATCGCACCCTCGGTCTCCTACCTGAGCATGATCGAGAGTGGCAAGCGCAGCCCCTCCGGGGAACTGCTCGAGCTTCTGGCCGCGGTATTTCAGCGTGCGCCCGCGTGGTTTCTGGACGAGAGCGCGGATTTCGAGCTGCCCGCGCCCGCCCCCGGGGGCGCCGCCGCACGCATCCCGCTCGAGCCGGCGTTCCTGTTCTCCAAGAGCCTGCTGCAGGCGGCGATACCGGAGCTGCTCGCTCAGACCGGCACCAGCGGGCGGCAGTTCGCGCACCTTCTCATCCGCTCGCACCAGGAGATGTCACGCAATGATTTCCCCGACCTGGAACGCGCCGCCGACAACGTGGGCGAGCGGCGCTTCCCGCTGTCGGTCGAGGATCTGATGCGCTTGTGCCGGCGCCACGGGCTGGAGATCCGCTGGTTCGACCGCAAGCCGGTGCTGGCGCGCGACCAGGACCGCGAGGTGCGCAGCATGGTGCGCTCGTTCTTCGAGGCGCCGCGGGTGGTATACGCAAACCGCGCCCTGCAAGCCGACCCCGCCCGGCTGAAGTTCGATCTCGCGGCGCACATCGCTCACAAGGTGCTGCACGGCGGGGATGGGCTGAAGTCCGCGCACGCCACGGGCGGGGAGATGGGCGGCAGTCCCGAGGGCGGCTCGAGCGCGGTGGGCATGAATGCCCGGGACGTGCTGCACGCGTGGCGCGACTTCGAGTGCAGCTTCTTTGCCGGCGCGCTGCTCGCGCCGCGCGTCCCGTTCCGGCGCTTCCTCGCCCGCGAGCGCTACCGGGTGGAGGCCGGCGCGAAGCTCGGGCTCACCCCCGCCGTGGTGATGCGGCGGATGACCAAGGTATCTCCCTATCCGTATTGGCATTTCTTCGACGCCTACCCGCCCGGGTATCTGCGCGCGGTGTATCGCGGCAACGGCATTCCCCTGCCCTGGGGAAACCTCGCGCAGGTGAGCGACCCGTGCCCCAACTGGGCGGTGTTTCGCATGATCGACGGCGATCGTGGCGTGAGCGGATCGCAGATCTCGGTGTTGCGCGATGGCGAGCGCTCGCTCCTGTACTGCTGTCACTCGCTGCGCGTTCATGACATGGCAGGCAATCCGCACGTGCTGTCGGTGGGGGTGGACCTGGCGCCGGCGCTCGCCGCGAACGGCGTGCCGAGCGAGCCGGTGATCGATTCGATCTTCCGGGAGTGCCTGCACCGGCGCGGCGAAGCGCGCGTTCCGAAGGCGGCTGCTCAGGTGCTCGACGCGGTGGCCGAGGTACTGAACATCGCCTGGATCGGGGACGCGCTCGCGAAACCCGCGCGCATCATCTGTCCGCGCAGCAACCGCTGCCCGCGCCCCGAGCGCTGTGAGGGGGCCCGGCCCTCGCGTGCCCGGGAGATCGCAGAGGTGCGCGAGGAGATCCTCGGGCGCGATGCGTGAGGGCATAAAATGGCGCCACCACACAGCCTGCCAGGAGGATGCACCATGCACCGGGATCAGGGCGCGCGCGTTGGCGCCGCGGCAGTGATCGGGCTGGCAACGATGCTGCTCGCGCCCTGCGCGCACTCGGGCGCCAGCCCCGCGCAGGCGTGCGCCGCCACCGCCGGGGCCGCCGATCTGCAGGCCGAGCGCGCCGGCATCGATGCGTGGCGCGCCGAGCGCGTCGGCCGACTCACCAGCGACACCGGGTGGCTGACACTCGCCGGACTCTTGTGGCTCAAGCAGGGCGAGAACAGTTTCGGCCGTGCCTCCTCGAACGCGCTGATCCTCGACAACGCCTCGCTCGCCGACACCGCCGGCTCATTCGTGCTGAGCGGCCGCCAGGTGCGTTTCATCGCCCGTTCCGGTGCCGGCGTGACGCACGACGGACGGGCGGTCACATCGCTGGATCTCGCCTCCGATGCCGAAGGGGAACCCACGGTGCTCGCCAGCGGCGCGTTGCGCTTCTTCGTCATCGAACGCGCCGGCAATCTGGGCGTGCGGGTGCGTGATCTGGACAATCCCCACCGCCGCAACTTCAGCGGGCTCGCCTACTTCCCGGTCAGCACCGAGTGGGTGTTCAACGCCCGCTTCGAGCCTTACGAGCCGGCGCACCAGCTGCAGATCGTGAACATCCTTGGCATGGAGGAGGAGGCACACTCGCCGGGCGCGGTGGTATTCACGAAGAATGGCCGCGAGTGGCGGCTCGATACCGTGCTCGAAACCCCGGGCGACAAAGAGCTGTTCATCATGTTCGCGGACACCACCAGCGGACATGAGACTTACGGCGCCGGACGGTTCCTGTACATTGCGCTGCCCCAGGGCCAAACGGCGCTGGTGGATTTCAACAAGGCCTTCAACCCGCCGTGCGCGCTGAATGACTTCGCGACCTGCCCGCTGCCACCCTCACAGAACCGCCTGAAGCTCAGGGTCGATGCGGGCGAGAAGAAGTACGCCGGCGGGCCTGAGCATCGCTCGTGAGTCGCGCGCCAGCGGGCAGCTGCCGCTTGCGGGAGTCATAGATGGAAGTCGTGTCAGGCATTGGCGGCCTGTTCTTCCGCGCGCGTAACCCCGAAAGCCTCGCCGCGTGGTACCGCGAGCACCTCGGGATCGCGGTGGTTCCCGCGAACTACAACGACCCGGTGTGGCAGCAGCAGGCCGGGCCCACCGCGTTCGCGCCGTTCGAGGAGTCGACCAACTACTTTGGCCCCGGCGGCAAGCAGTGGATGGTCAATTTCAGGGTGCGCAGCCTCGCGGCCATGGTGGCGCAACTGCGCGCGGCGGGCATTGCCGTCGAGATTGATCCGCAGCACTACCCCAACGGGCGATTCGCCCGTCTGCATGATCCGGAAGGAAATCCTCTGGAGCTGTGGGAGCCGCTCACGTAGCGAGGTGCCTCGGGTCAGCCCGGCTGATGCCGGCGCTGCGCGCGAGTGAGCCTGACGCGCTCCATGACGCGCTGCCGTGCGGCGGGCGTCAGGGTCATACCCGCCGGCGCCGCCAGCGCCTGGAAGGGCGCACCCGCCGCGCCCGCCAGTGCCTGTACGGCCGCCGTCGCCGGAGGAAAGGCGATGAACGCATCGCTGCGGACCTGGGTACCGGCGTCGGTCTGCACGTAAAAGGGCAGGAAGCCGCTCGCGGTGCTCGCGAGCGATTCGTAGTCGCCGAGAAACAGGCCCTGTGAAAACGGTGCGAGGTCCAGGTCGAAAGGTCCGGACAGGTGTGACTCCCTGAAGGTGACACCGTCGCTGGAGGTGACCAGCCAGCAGTCCGCCAGGAGCGAGGCGGGCGAGGAGGTGTCGTTGCGCAGGTCGTAGTAGGTCACGCCGATGACACCATCCGCGCGCACGTGAATGGTCGGGGTGAATGCCTGCACGGTGCGGTCGGCGTTGACCTGCACGGGCGCCAACCAGGTCAGTCCGCCGTCCGCGGAGTGCGTCATCGCGATACCATCGTGCTGCCCGCCGGAAAAGCGCGCGTCCTGCCAGGCGACGTAGATGATGCCCCCGGGTCCGACACTGACGGACACCAGATCGGAGCCGTCACGCACCACCGCACCGGTCTGCGGATCGGTCGTGCCAACGGAGGTGAGGTCGGAGACGGTGACCGGGGCGGACCAGGTGGTGCCGTGATCGGTGGACTGCATCGCCCGCACCAGCACCGGGCTCGCCCCGAGTTCGGTGAAAATGTCGAGCACCACATCGCCCGGCAGCACCACGATCTGGTTGCCGAGGGTCTGACGCTGCGCACCCGGATCGTAGATGCTGCGGGCGGCCTGCCAGGTGGAGCCGGCGTTGGCCGTCACCGCGAAGTAGCTCGGCCCGGCCGTCTGCCCGCTGAGCCGGTCCCACACCGCGTACACATAATTCGCGTCGGTCGAGTCGGCGGTGATGGAACCCTTGTCATTGAAGAACGTCGCGCCGTCCTGGATGAGCGCGATCGGCGCGCTCCAGGTGAGGCCGCCGTCCCGGGAGTGCGCGACCAGCATGGCGCTCGATGAACCGGGAAGCAGCGTGCCACCGTTAAAGGACAACGACAGAGCGTAGACCACACCCGTGGGCGAGACCGTGAGCCACACGTCGGTGGCGCGGGCATAGTTGCCGGCGTTGCCGGAGTCGCCGCCGGTGCAGCGCGAGAACGCCGCGTTCGACGGCGTCCAGGTCATACCGCCATCGAAGGACGCGGCCAGATTCAGGCCCTGCGCCCCGCCATCCGACCAGCGGTTCTGCTGCCAGGCGCTGATCAGGTTCATGGGGCTGGTCGGATTAACCGCCAGATACGGCTCGGCCACCGTGTTGGTGTACAGCGTCGCCGCCGTCGACACGCCGTCGCAGCCGGCGACGAACGTGGAGGGCCGCGAAACGCGCACCTGGCTGACGGAGGTGAATGGCGGTGGTCCGGCTGGCGGTGGCATCACGCTGCCCCCGCCCCCACCGCCGCCGCAGGCCGTGACCAGTGTGAGGAGTGCGACACTCCCCACGCCGCGCGCTGCACGCATGTCGTTTGCCCCGAAGTATCGCTACGCGAAAGCGTAGCACGTCAGCCGGCGTCACCGTCGCCTGCACCGTTCCCGCAGGAGTAATAGCGCGCGTCGAACACGTTATTCAGCGGAGCCGGCTCAAGCGGCGATGAAAATCGTGGCAGGATGCTCCAGGCATTCCTTGAGTGCCTGGATCATCGCGGCCGCGTCGTAACCGTCCACGAAGCGGTGGTCGAAGGACGAGGAGAGATTCATGGTGCGCCGGATCGCGATGGCGCCGTCCACGACCACCGGGCGCTCGAGGGCGCGGTTCACGCCGATGATGGCCACTTCCGGGGCGTTGATGATCGGCGTGCTGGCGATGCCGCCCAGCTTGCCGAGACTGGTGATGGTGATGGTCGAACCGGTCAGCTCTTCGCGCTTCGCCTTGTTGGTGCGCGCCGCCTCGCTCACCCGGCGCATCTCGGCCGCCAGATCCCACAGGGTGAGCGCCTGCGCGTCGTGCACCACCGGCACCTTGAGGCCATCCGCAGTCTGGGTGGCGATACCCAGGTGCACGGACCCGTGACGCACGATCACGCCCCGCTCGGCGTCGTAGTGCGCATTGCATTGTGGAAAATCCTGCAGCACGCGCACCAGCGCCAGCGCCAGGAACGGCAGATAGGTCAGCGTCGGCGCACCCGGGGCAAGCCTGCTGTTCAGATGGCGGCGCAGGGATTCGAGCTCAGTGACGTCGAGTTCCTCCACGTAGGCGAAGTGCGGGATGTTGCGCTTCGCCTCGCTCATGCGCTGGGCAATGAGGCGTCGCAGGCCGATCACCTTGATCTCCTGCGTGGCGCCGCTCGGGGCGACGCGCGGCTCGGCAGCCCTGGCGGCGGGCACTGCCTTGGGCGCCGCACGCAGCGGCGTCGGCTGCGGCGCGCGGCGCGCCACGTAGGCATCCAGGTCCTTCGGCACGATCCGCCCGTTGGGTCCGGAGCCGGCAATCTGCCGCAGGTCGATCCCGGCCTCGTGCGCGCGGCGGCGAATGGCCGGGGAGGTGGCGACGCGGTCGCTGCGGGCGGCGGCAGGAGCCTGAGTTGCGTGTACGGCCGCAGCGCCGTTACCGCCCGCGGACGTCATCGCAGGCGTCGCGCTGCCCGCCGCCGAGGCCGGCGCGCACTTCGCCACCGGCGCGGGCGGGGCTTGCGCCGCAGCGTCAGGCTGCGTTTCCAACACGATCAGCTCCGCACCCACCGGCACCATGTCGCCGGGCGCGCCGGTCGTGGATAGCACGCGTCCACTCACCGGCGCTGGAACTTCCACGGCGGCCTTCTCGGTCATCACCTCGACCAGCACGTCATCCTCGGCGACGGTGTCGCCGGGCTTCACGTGCCAGTTGACGATTTCCGCCTCGACCGTGCCTTCGCCCAGATCGGGCAGCTTGAAGACGTACCTGCTCACCCCGCCTCCATTACCTTCTTCAGCGCCGCGGCAA
>CATPBQ010000007.1 GCA_955652795.1 uncultured Steroidobacteraceae bacterium
AATGGGCGATGGCACTCGCATAGCAGATGGCTCCACGCGACAGACGGCCTCAGCATCTCCGAAAAGTCCCGCGATGCACCAGAACCCCGCGAGGCTTCTGCTGGTTCTTTCCCTCTGCAGCGATGAATCGATACGTTGATTATGTGAAAGAAAGCGCCGAATGCTAGTCCCTGGATGATTCGTTGAAGAGGCGGAATCCGAGATACGGATATCGGCCCGACCGCGCGCACTCGTCAGCGATTGCCCAGCACCTGCAGCTGCGACTTCACGTAGCCGTCCATCACCGCCCTCTCGAGCAGATCCGGTGGCAGCAGTCCCTGCGCGATGATGAAGTCATGATAGCTCTGGGGTGCGAACTTCGCGCCCAGCGCGAGGTCCGCCCTGGCGCGCAGCGCCTCGAGTTTGCTGTAGCCGAAGAAGTACGAGGTCGCCTGGCCGGGCGCGGTGAAGGTGTAGCGGTCGACCTCCTCCTTCGCCAGCGGCTCCGACAACACCACCTCCTGCATCAGGATGCGCTTCACCTGCTCCGGCTTGATCATGCCGAGGTTGAGCATCGGGTCGAGAAAAGCGCGCGCTGCGCGCATCAGCCGCATTTCCAGCACGCCCAGCTGCGCTTCCGGCGAGAGATAGGGTTTCATGAAGGCTTCCGCGTACAGCGCCCAGCCCTCCACATTGGCGCTGTTGAAGGCAAACACCGCACGCGCCGTGGAGACACCGTGCTCGAGCATCGCCGCAAACTGCAGCTCGTGTCCGGGACGCGCCTCGTGAGCGGTCAGGGTCCAGGTGATGGCGTCGTAGTTGAAGTCGTCCATTTCGACGCTTGACTCGGCATTGGGATTGGAGGTGGGCAGCACGAACTCCCCGGGCTCGCCGGTATTGCCGATGAGTCGCGGCACGCTCATGTGCGGCGCCGGGACGGCCGCAGTTTCCGCCGCGCTCGCGAGGCGAATCACGGCCGCACGCTCGGGCAGGGAGATCAGCTGCTCGCGGCGTACGATCGCCTCGATGCCCGCGAGGCGCTCGCGGTAGACCTCGATCAGTCGCTCGTTCGGAATGCGCTGCTTCTTCAGTTCGCGGATCACGTCGCGATAATCGGCGGCTTTCCAGCCGTGTTGTCGCGCGATCACGGCCGCCAGCGCCGCCATCTCGTCGCGCGTCTGCGCGTAAGTGAACAGCGCGCGGTCCATGAGCTCATGGGGATCCATGCTGACCCCGAACTGATTGAGGTTGTCGGCGTAGATCTCAGGCGGCAGCAGGTTGGTCGTGCGTGCGTGCGGCAGCACCGTGGCGCGCACCCACTTGCCGTAAGCATCAAGCTGCGCGTGCAGCGTTGCGAAGTCCTTCTGCCAGCCGTGCAAGCGGCTCTTCTGCAACAGATCGCGGATACCGCTCAGGTACTGCTCCTGGTTCTTCAGCTCCTGTTCAACCTCGACCGACCACGGAGCGGTGAGCGCCGGATCGTGCAGGCGCTGCTCCACGCGCGCGCGCGCCAGCATCGTGATCGGCTCGAACCCCGCCTGCGCGCCGGTGTAACGCTTCAGACGCACGAGCGCCGCCGGGTAGCGCTGCTTCGCCACGCGCTTGTCGAGCAGTCTCTCGAAGCCGACGTAGAGGGTTCGCGGAAGATCGAAGTACGGCAGCATCAGGCGATCGTTCAGCTCGAGAGTGGTGCGCTGATCACGCGCGGACTTGAGCAGGATCTCCAGGTCCTGCTTCACGCGCGGATCGGTTTCGCTCTTGAGCGCCGCGGAGAGCTGCGCCGCCACCGCGTCCAGATCCGCCTCCTGGCGGCGCACGTTATCGGGCTTGAGGTCGAGAACCTCGCCGTCATGTCCCTCTACCCCGATGGACGCAGCGCTCTCCGGCGCGTATTTCACCATCACCTCCAGCAGACCCGCCGCTTGGGCGTTGCTCGCGGTGATCCACGCTGGCGTGTCGCACCAACCTGCGGCTGTCACGCACAGGCCCGCCGCGGCGAGCATGAGTCGGGTGAAGCGGATCATGGTTGCCCCCTTTGGATGTGGCCGGCCGCCGCTGCGCGAGCGTGGCGCCGCCAATGCGGCCGCCATTTTACGCACCGGGGCCGCCTGGGCAGTGGCCAAAGCGGCGGACCGAGGGTGCTTCGCGACGACTGGCGGCGGCCTCAGGTGTCGCGGTGACGGCGCGACTTCGCGAACCACACCGGGGGCTTGGGCTGCGGCGCCAGCTGGGCGCGGCTCTTGATGAGCTCGAACGCCGCCCGCGGCTCATCCACGAACTCGAACAGCTCCAGATCCTCGGCCGCGATGGTGCCGTGGCGCACCAGAGCCTCGAAGTTGACCACTTCTTTCCAGAACGCCGAACCGTAGAGGAACACGGGAATCGAACGCTCGAGCTTGCGGGTCTGCGCCAGCGTCAGGATCTCGAACAGCTCGTCGAACGTGCCGAAGCCGCCGGGGAACGCGACCAGGGCGCGCGCCAGGTGCGCGAACCACAGCTTGCGCATGAAGAAGTAGTGGAACTCGAAGCCCAGCTCCGGGGTGATATAGGGATTGGGACGCTGCTCCTGCGGCAGACCTATGTTGAGACCGACGCTTCGGCCGCCGGCGAGCGCGGCTCCCCGATTGGCGGCTTCCATGATTCCCGGGCCCCCGCCCGAGCAGACGATGAGGCGCTCGCCCGCAAGCGAGCGGCTCCATTCGGTCACGAGCCGCGCCAGCTCCATCGCCTCCCCGACATAGCGGCCCAGCGGGCCAGCGGCGCGCACGCGCGCCGAGCCGAAGAACACCACTGTCGCGGTGACCCCCGCGGCATTGAAAGCGCGCAACGGCGCCAGATACTCGGAGAGGATCCGCACCGGGCGTCCTTCGTCGGAGTCGAGGAAGCCGGGATCGTGGTAAGCCAGCGGGGGTGTTGGCATCATGCGCTCGTTGCGGGGAGTCTACCCCACTGACGCGGCGACATTTTTAAAAGGCGCGCCATGCGTTTGATGAGTGCAAGCGCGATGGCCGCGCTGCTCGCCGCCG
>CATPBQ010000008.1 GCA_955652795.1 uncultured Steroidobacteraceae bacterium
ACAGCGGCATAACGTGGCGCGAAAGCCGGCCGGCACACCGTCGATCTGCAGCGCGGCGCGAAACGCGTAGGGTCCCGCCTCACGCACGGCGGCGAGATTCACCTCCGGCACGGGCTCGTCCGGCGCGCCATCCTTGCGCCGATACCGGATCGCGCCCGAGGGGCAGGCGTGTGCGACCTCGACCAGGCGTTCCACCGGCACGGCATCCGGATGGAGCCAGGGTCCCTGCACGTTGGCGAGAAACACCTGGGGGGCCCAGGTGACGCAGAAGCGCGAGTGAATGCAGCGCTTGGCCTCGAACTGAAGCTCGATCTGCCGCCCCTGCACCGTCTCCACACCCGCGCTCACGCTCGAGGGTGGTGCCGCGCCGGCCGCCGCCGCAGGCGCCGCCGCAGCCGCGGCCCCAACAGGCGCGCCGGCCGGTGCGGCACTCGCCGCAGAGCCGGGCGTGAGATCAAAGCCCTGGTTAGCCCTCGAGGCGAGCGAGGCGAGCTGGTCCGCAGCCGCCACCGCGCGGGCATCCCCGCTCGCGCGCAGCCCCGCGGCCCCTTCCGCCAGCTGTGCAAAACGCTCGACGAACAGGCGCCGCGCGGCAGGTCCGAGGGGCAGCGCGGCGGCGTCGCGCAGCGTGATGAACGATATACCGGCGTTGCAGTGCGGGTTCGACGGCCCCGCCGGCAAGCGCGCCGCGCGTTCGGCGAGCGGCATGACCGCCTGCATGAGACCGATTGCAAGATCCACGACCAGGGATTTTTCCGCACTCGCCCCGCGCACGGCGTAGGCATAGGCGAGCAGCCGCAGCATCAGACCGTAGGAGGCGTTGGCGAGATCCACGGTGGCCACCGCGTCCGGGTTCTCGAGCCACACGCGCCCCTCGGGCCGCGGCGGACGGCGCAGCACCGGGTTGGTCGCGGCGGGGAACGCGGGCGAGAACCCCGGGTTCGCGTCGGTGAGGGCGCGCAACTCCGCGCGAATTCCCAGGAACTTCTGGTAGTGCGAGCCGACCGAATCGCGCGGCGCACCTTCTCCCTGCTCGACGATGGCCGCGAACGCGGCGAGCGCGGTCTTCAGGCATCTCACCTGCTTCGCGCCCGGCAGATTCACCTCCTCGGGCGAGAGCTGCAGCGCCGGATCGCCGTCGAACGCGTTGCTCTCGCCGTAGCGCGCCACCAGCGCGCGCAGGCCCTCTCCCAGCGCGACGTAGAAGTCACCGACCGTGCTGTAATCGACGCCCATCGGGGTGAGGCGGGCGCCGCCGCTGCCGCGTACGTAGCTGCGCTCGTAGGCAAAACCGGCGCCCTCCTGCTCGGTGGACCCGTGCGGGCGCTCGAGAAACACGAAATGCTGCAGGGTGTCCGCGGTGAAGGGCGCGAGCTTCACTACCACGCATGCGGGCAGGTAACCCGGATCGAGCGGAAAGTTCGTGCGTCCGAAGCGCGGGCTGCCGCCGAGCGCCGAGGTGATGTTCCACACGGCGGCCAGGTGCCCCATTTCCTCGATCGCCACGCCGAGCAACACCTGACGCCAGCGCTTGACCGCCGCCGCCTCCTCGGCACTGAGCCCCTCCGCTTCCCCGTCTTTCAGGCTGGCCGCGGCGTACAGGTATGTGCACATGAGGTTGTGCTCGAGCTCGGCAGCCTCGTAAAGCGCGTGGATGAGAACTTCGCGCTGCGTGAGGGCGGCGGGTAGGGAAACGTCGTTCATGGGACCTCCGTCGTGCGCCTATGTCGCACAAATCCGCGCCCCGCACCATCCCCCGAACGGGGCCTCAGGTCGCGGCGTGTTCGCGCGTCTCGCGGAAGGCGATACCGGGCCAGCGTTCCAGGGTGAGCTCGAGGTTCACGCGCGAGGGCGCCAGATAGACCAGCGCGCCGGCGTGATCGAGCGCCAGCGCGTCGTAGGCGCGGCGGCGGAATTCCTCGAGCCGCTGCGGGTCGGCGCTGTCGACCCAGCGCGCCGTGTAGATGGTGACCGGCTCGAACACGCACTGCACGCCGTACTCATCCTGCAGGCGGAACGCCACCACCTCGAACTGCAGCTGCCCGACCGCGCCGAGGATCAGCTCGTTGTTGCGCAGCGGCTTGAACAGCTGCGTCGCGCCCTCCTCGCACAGCTGCGCCAGGCCCTTCTGCAGCGCTTTCATCTTCAGCGGGTCCTTGAGCACCGCGCGGCGGAAGATCTCGGGCGCGAAATTCGGCACGCCGGTGAAGGTGAGCCGCTCGCCCTGGGTGAAGGTGTCGCCGATGTTGATGGTGCCGTGGTTGTGCAGCCCGATGATGTCGCCGGCGTACGCTTCCTCGGCCTGCGCGCGCTCGGCGGCCATGAAGGTGAGCGCATCGGCGATGCGTACCTCCTTGTCGAGGCGCACGTGGAACAAGCGCATGCCGCGCTCGTAGCGGCCGGCGCACAGGCGCAGGAAGGCGATGCGATCGCGGTGCGCCGGGTCCATGTTTGCCTGGATCTTGAACACAAAGCCGGCGAGGGCCTCTTCCGCGGGTACCACGGTGCGCTCGCGCGCGCCGCGCGGCAGCGGCGCCGGCGCGTGCGCGGTGAACGCCGCCAGCAGCTCCTCGACGCCGAAGTTGTTGATGGCCGAGCCGAAGAACACCGGCGTCTGGCGGCCGGCGAGGTAGGCCTGCGTCTCGAACGCGTGGGTGGCGCCCTTCACCAGTTCGATTTCCTCATCGAAGGCGCGGGCGTCGCCGCCGAGGAGCTCGCGCGCCGCCGCGCTCGAGAGGCCGTCGATGGTGCGGTTTTCGCCGACGCGACCGCGCTCGCCCGCGGCGTATACGTAGATGCGATCCTCGAGCAGGTGATAGATGCCGCGCAGCTCGCGCCCCATGCCGATGGGCCAGGTGACCGGTGCGGTGCCGATGCGCAGCACGCTCTCGATCTCATCGAGCAGCTCGATCGGCGGGCGACCGTCGCGATCGAGCTTGTTGATGAAGGTCATGATGGGCGTGTCACGCAGCCGGCACACCTCCATCAGCTTGATGGTGCGCTCCTCGACCCCGCGGGCGCAGTCGATGACCATGAGCGCCGAGTCCACGGCGGTCAGCGTGCGGTAGGTGTCCTCGGAGAAGTCCTCGTGACCGGGCGTATCCAGGAGGTTCACGATGCAGTCGCGATAGGGAAACTGCATCACCGAGGAAGTCACGGAAATGCCGCGCTGCTGCTCGAGCCGCATCCAGTCGGAGGTCGCATGGCGCGCGGCCTTGCGGCCCTTGACGGTGCCGGCCATCTGGATGGCACCCCCGAACAGCAGCAGTTTCTCCGTGAGAGTGGTCTTGCCGGCGTCGGGGTGGGAGATGATCGCGAACGTGCGTCGCCGAGCGATTTCGGCAGCCAGATCAGTCATGTCGCTTGCCGGGGCTCAGGGCGAGGGGGTGTGGGAGGCGCGCAAAGCGAGTTTGAGCACGGCGGCATCCTCGCGACCGCTCGTCGCCTGATAGTAGCCGCGCCGGCTGCCGACGTGCTCGAAGCCCATCGACAGGTACAGACGGATCGCTGAGGTGTTGGAGGGCCGCACCTCGAGGAACGCGGCTCCCATGCCGGCGTTAGCCGCGCGCTCGATCAGGGAGGTGAGCAGGCGCTTGCCCACGCCGTGGCAGCGGAACGCCGCGCCCACGCACAGATTCAGAATGTGGGCCTCGTCCGCGCCGACACTCATGACTCCGTAACCCATCAGCTGCCGGCTTATCGTCACCACGCGGCAGACGTACCCCACCCGCAGGCAATCGATGAAGATCCCCTCGCTCCAGGGGAACTGATAAGAGGAGCGCTCGATGTCGACCACCTCCGCGACGTCGGTGGCGCGCATGGGTCGGATCACGGCCTCGGGCGAGGTCTTCAGCAGCTCAGGAGCGGTTGCCATCAGTCACTGCGCCTTGGCTCAGTTGCTGGTACACACTGCGGGCAAATTTCAGGTCTTCCCATGCCTTGCGCTTGTCCGCCGGCGTGCGCAGCAGATAAGCGGGATGATACGTCACCACCAGCGGGGTGTTCAGTTCACCGAAACGATGAACCTGGCCCCGCAGCCTGCCGAGCGGCACCTCGGTGGCGAGCAGGTTCTGTGCGGCAATCCGCCCGACCGCGAGCATGATCTTCGGTTGCAACAGCGCGATCTGCCGCACCAGGTACGGCAGGCACGCCGCCACTTCCTCGGGTCTGGGGTCGCGGTTTCCCGGGGGCCGGCTCTTCAATACGTTGGCGATGTAGACGTTGGTCCTGCGATCCAGACCGATGGCGCGCAGCATGGCATCCAGCAGCTGGCCGGCCACGCCCACGAACGGCTCGCCGCGCCGATCCTCTTCCGCTCCGGGCGCCTCCCCGATCACCAGCCAGTCGGCGCGGCTGGGCCCCACGCCGAAAACCCCTTGCGTGCGAGTGAGGTGCAACGGGCACCTGGTGCACTTGAGAACCTCGGAGCGCAGCGCTTCCCAGCGCACCGCGGTCTCGGCGGGCGGCGGCGACGGATCAGGCACCGCCGGCGACGCGCTGGGCGCGACCTGCGCCGCCGCCCTCGCGCCGCCGTCCCGGCGGGTCACCCAGAGGTCGACACCGATCGCCTCGAGGTACTGCATGCGCCGCTGCGGATGCATGCGCCCCTTAAGCGCCGGCCGCCGGCGCGCCCCGCACGGCGCGCCGCAGGCGGCGCCCCACCCACAGCAGCGGCGCCGACAGCGCGTAAGTGCCGAACATCGACAGCAGCATCGTGGGCGGATCGATGGCGATGAGCACGAACACCAGTGGCACCAGCAGCATGTAGACGAACCTGACGCGCCGGTCGAGATTTAACTGCTTGAAGCTCGGATAGCTGAAGCGGCTCACCATCAGGGCGCCGGCGCTCGCGGTCACGACGAAAGCCGCGATCAGTCCGGTCAGCCCGGGCTCGTGCCAGTCGCTGACGAACCACACGAACGCCGCCACGATCGCCGCCGCCGACGGGCTCGGCAGGCCTTCGAAGTAGCGCTTGTCGGCGCTGGCTGCGCGCGCGTTGAAGCGCGCCAGGCGCAGCGCCGCCGCCACCGCGTAGAAGAAACAGGCGAGCCAGCCAAAGCGGCCCCAGTGGTGACCGAACTCGGCGATGCGCACCACGCCCCACTGGTAGGCGACGATGGCCGGCGCGAGCCCGAAGGCCACCATGTCGGCGAGACTGTCGTATTCCTTGCCGAAGAAAGTCTCGGTGCGCGTCAGACGCGCAATGCGCCCGTCGAGCGTGTCGAAGATCATGGCCGCAAACACCGCCATGCCGGCGTGATCAAAGTGCTTGTCGATGGCGGCCACGACCGCGTAGAACCCCGAGAACAGGCATGCCGTGGTCAGAAGATTCGGCAGCAGGTAGATGCCCTTGCTGCGGGGTCTATCGGAATCCTGAGGGTCGCTTGCCACGACGGCAATCTTATCAGGGGCCTCCTGATAAGATGCCAGCGACCCCCACTTATCAGCTAAGCGCGCGCCGATGAGGCTGTCCCGATACCCCATCAACACCATGAAAGAGACCCCCGCGGAAGCGGAGGTGGTGAGTCACCAGCTCATGCTGCGGGCCGGGCTCGTCCGGCGCCTGGCGGCGGGCCTGTACAGCTGGTTGCCGCTCGGACTGCGGGTGCTGCAAAAGGTGGAACGCATCATCCGCGAGGAAATGAACCGCGCCGGAGCTCTGGAGCTGGTGATGCCGGTGGTGCAGCCGGCGGAACTATGGCAGGAGTCGGGCCGCTGGACCGAGTACGGGCCGGAGCTGCTGCGGATCAAGGACCGTCACGAGCGCGACTTCGTGGCCGGTCCTACGCACGAAGAGGTGATCACCGACATCGCGCGGCGCGAGCTGCAGAGCTACCGGCAGCTGCCGGTGAACTTCTATCAGATCCAGACGAAGTTCCGCGACGAGGTGCGGCCGCGCTTCGGGGTCATGCGGGCACGCGAATTCATCATGAAGGACGCGTATTCCTTTCATCTGGATGAGGCGTCGCTGCAGAGCGGTTACCGCACGATGTACGACACCTACACGAGAATCTTCACGCGCACCGGGCTCACCTTCCGCGCGGTGCGCGCCGACTCCGGCGCCATCGGCGGGGATGTCTCGCAGGAGTTCCACGTGCTCGCCGCCTCGGGCGAGGATGCGATCGCGTTCTCCGATGCGGACGATTACGCCGCGAACCTGGAGGCCGCCGTCGCGGCGCCACCCGCCCAGGCGCGCCCCGCGCCGCAGCAGGCGCTGCGCAAGGTGCCCACTCCCGGTGCGCGCACCATCGCCGAGCTGGCGCGCTTCCTGCAGGTGGACCCCGCGCGCTGCGTGAAGACCCTCATTGTCGAGGGCGCTGAGCAGCAGGTCGTGGCCCTGGTGCTGCGCGGTGATCACGAGCTGAACGCCCCCAAGGCGCAAAGGCTCGAGGGCGTGGCGAGCCCGCTGCGGATGGCGAGCGCGGAGCGCGTGCTGCAGGCCACCGGCACCGAGCCCGGGTACGTCGGCCTGGTGGGACTGAAGTGCCGCGTGTATGCCGATCACAGCGCACTCGCGCTCGCGGACTTCGTGTGCGGCGCCAATGAGAAGGACACGCATCTGACGGGCGTGAACTGGGAGCGGGATGTGACCGGCGCCGCCGCTGCGGACCTGCGCAGCGTGGTTGAGGGCGATCCCAGCCCGACCGGCAAGGGGCGTCTGAAGATCGTGCGCGGTATCGAGGTGGGTCACATCTTCCAGCTGGGCCGCAAATACAGCGAGCCCATGAAGGCGCTGGTGCTCGATGAGGCGGGCCGCGAAACCGCCCTGTACATGGGCTGCTACGGTATCGGTGTGACGCGCATCGTGGCCGCAGCCATCGAACAGAACCACGATGAGCGCGGCATCATCTGGCCCGCACCGATCGCGCCCTTCCAGGTAGTGCTGGTAGCCCTGAACCTGCAAAAATCCGCTCGGGTCCGCGAAGTCAGCGACCGCCTGTATGCCGAGCTCACCGCCGCCGGAATCGAGGTCCTGTACGACGACCGTGACGCACGTCCGGGCGTCAAGTTCGCCGATGCCGAGCTGCTGGGCATCCCGCACCGGCTGGTGGTGGCGGATCGCGGCCTCGATGCCGGCAGACTCGAATACCGCCAGCGACGCGATAGCGCGAGCACCGAGTTCCCCGCGGATGGCGCGCTCGCCTTCATGCGCGCGCGCCTCGGGACTTGAGCCCGCAACGCGCAGCGCTCCGCGTGCGCCCGCTCCTGGTCATTGCGCTCGCCGCCCTGGGCGTCGCCGTGCACCATCCTGCGCGCGCCGACCAGCAGCGTGACCCGCAGCTGCAGGCGGTGGTCGCGAAGGCGATCGCCCAGGCGCAATGCTTCACCGACCAGTACGACTCCGCCGTCTGGTACACGCTGATGGAACCGCGGCTGCGGCGCATCGTCAGGGAGAAAGACGAGCGTCTCGATATTCTCAAGCAGGTGTACTGCGAAACGCACCGGCGGGGGGAGTCGCGTTTGCCGCCTGGCCTGGTCATGGCGGTCATCGATATCGAGAGCCGCTTCGATCGCTGGGCGGTATCTCCCGCGGGCGCGGTGGGTCTCATGCAGGTGATGCCGTTCTGGCCCGAGCGGCTGGGCATGCGTCGCTACGAGCTGATACACGTCGCGCCCAACATTCGCATGGGCTGCGCGATCCTGCGCTTTTACCTCGGCTATGAGCGCAACGACGTGCGCAAAGCGCTGGCGCGCTACAACGGCAGCCCCGGGCGGCGTGACTACCCGGACCTGGTCATCAGCCAGTGGACGCGCTGGAACGGCGCGGATGATCTGGGGTTCGGCAAGGCGCCGCCCGCGCAGCGCTAGTGCGCGCCACAGGTGCGGTGGCGCGCTCACACCCGCGCATTGCGCACGGCCTACTTCGCGCCGGCGTCCTTCGCTGCGGCATGTGCCGGCAACATGCGCGCGACGCCTTCACGGCGCGAGTCGGCCGCCCCCTCATAGCTGCCGTCGGCGAGACGCGCCACGCCGTGCAATCCGGAGTTTTCCGCATGTCCGGGTTTCAACTCGATGCCGCGCTCCCGCAGCCCGGCGAGCAGCGCGGGAGAGAACTTGGCTATCTCACCGCTGAAGGTGTCGCCGCGTGCGATGAGGTTTGGCAGCTCGATCGCCTGTTTGAGGGACAGCTTCCAGGCGAGTAATCCCACCAGGGCCTTGGCATTGTATTCGAGAATCGCGGAGCCGCCCGGAGAGCCGAGGGCGGCGACGAAGTTGCCGGCGTGATCGAGAACGATGATGGGGGACATCGAGGAGCGCGGACGCTTGCCGCCCTGCACCGCATTGGCGACCGGGCGGCCGGCGTCGGTGGGCAGGAACGAGAAGTCGGTGAGCTGATTGTTGAGCACGAAACCACGGACCGTGCGTCCGGAGCCGAAGATCGATTCCACGGTGGTCGTCATCGAGACCGCATTGCCGTCCGCATCCACGACCACCAGGTGGCTCGTTCCCGCGGACTCGGCGGTCGCATCCCGGCCGCGCGGCACGGGGATCTCCCCCGGCGGCGGCGCCGCGCCGGCATGTTGGCCGATCAGCTGCATACGCAGGCGCACGTACGCGGGATCGAGCAGCCGATCCACCGGCACCGGCACGAAGCGCGGATCCGCGACGTACCGGTCACGGTCGGCGTATATGAGACGACTCGCCTGTGCGAACAGGAACCAGGCCTGAGGGTCCGCGGGGCGGCGCCCGGCGATATCGGTGTCATCGAGTATGGAGAGCATTTCCAGCAGACACACGCCGCTCGAGGGCGGCGGCGGCACGCACACCGAGTACCCGCGGTAGGGCCGGCACAACGGTTCGGCCCAGGTCGGGCGATACGAGCTGAGGTCCTTGAGCGTCATGGTCCCCGGAAACGGCGCCTGGTGGGTGGCGGCGACGATCTCACTCGCCAGCGCACCCTGGTACAGCGCACCCGGACCCTCGAGCGCGATGCGCTCCAGTGTCTGGGCGTATTCCGGATTGCGAAACAGGTCGCCCTCCTGAATGGTGTCGCCGTCGGGTCGCGAGAACAGCGTGCGCACCTCGTTGGTGGGCGGAAAGGGTGATCCCTCGCCGAGAAACAGCGCGAGCCGCGCCGGAACCTTGAAGCCCAGGGACGCGGCACGAATCGCCGGCTGAAACAGCTCCTTCCAACGCAGCGCCCCGAGCTTCTTGTGCGCGGCGTACAGCATGGCGATCGCGCCC
>CATPBQ010000009.1 GCA_955652795.1 uncultured Steroidobacteraceae bacterium
ACTACTATCAATACCCACCGCGCAACCATTCGGAGCAACCAAAGTTGCCAGCTCGCGCAGGTCGTCTCCACAGCCGCACCCGACGTCTAAAATCCTTTCACCCGGTCGGAGTCGCAGGAGTAAGTGAGTCAGGAGTTTCAGCGGCCTGAAGTGATCTGCCGCCTGATCCAGGTAGGTGATGAAATCCCCGGCGTAGCCGCTCGCATCGACGTCGCAGAAAGCAGTTCCTGAAAGGTCCACGCTCTGCTTCATGCACTCACCGTCAGTCGATCACCGACGACTGGATCGCTATCCCGGAGCGCAGCACGCTCGTGACCGGTGTGGCCTCGGCGACCTCGAGGAGGCCTGTCTTCTGCTCGGGGGTCAGTGGCCGGGTGAAGGACAGGCGCCGCTCGATGTGATCCGTCCCCGATGGGTTGCGCGACCAGCGCACGCCCACCGTGATCTTCCCCAGCGCCCAGTCGTTCTGGGCGGCGTGCTTGCGCAGCGCCACCGCGGTGCATGCCCCGAGGCTTGCGAGCAACAGCTCGCGCGGTGCGAACCCGGCGTCGCTCCCACCCGCGGCGACCGCCTCGTCGGCCGTCAGGTGGTGATGTCCGGAGACAATCTGCTGCACGTGCTGGTGTTCATTGATCACGGTGACGTAAGCCATGGGCGGGTCCTCCGCCGGGCGTACGCGGACGCCGCCCGGAAAACACACTGGCGCGAGTCGCGCGCCCGAGCATACTGCGCGCGATACTGCTGACGCTCGCACCGGTCACGTCCTCGAGCCGGTAAGGCTCACCCTCGAGAATGGTTTGCGCCGCGCGCAGCCCGCTGCGGATCGCAGGTCCAATGCCCTCACCCAGGTCGCGGGTCGCCAGCCCGGCGGCGTCCCCGGTGATGAAGGCGTTGTCGCGGCGTACCACGTCCACGCGCCCGCGCAGGTAGTAGCTGTACCCGATGGGATCGTAGTGGGCGCCCGGCGCGAGGCGGCCCCCCAGCATCGCGGTCAGATGCGCCCAGTGTTGCCGGATGTCGTGGCCGCCGCGTTTCATGCGCTCGGCGATCCCGCCGACACCGACATTGAGCCAGCCATGCTCCTTGGGCACGTACCATGAGTAACCGGGAAGCCCGTGATCGAAGAACCACAGGTGGCAGTCGGAGTCCTGCCAGTCGTACTGGATCTCGTGCTCGAGCGTGACGATCTGAAGCTCGCTGGCTCGCGGGTTCAGCTCGCGGAACAGCGTGCGGTACACCGGGCAGCGCGTACCACCGGCGCCGATCAGCCAGCGGCACCGGAACGCGTCGTCTATGACGAAGCTGTCCCCGTCGCGAGCGATGCGCCGGACGTTGTGCTGCTCGAGCGGCGCGCCCGAGCGCTCCAGCAGCCAGGCGTCGAATTCGAAGCGGCGGATGGAGTGCTGCACGCACGGTACCGGAACGTGCAGCCTTCCCCAGTGCACGCGCAACCGCGGGAAAGTCAGTAACCGGTGCGGATAGGCCTCCAGGTCCATATCCAGATCGCGCACCACCTCGGGGGTGATCCAGCCGGCGCACAGTTTCAGGCGCGGAAAGCGCTCGCGATCGAGCACCAGCACGTCGGCGCCCGCGCGCCGCAACTTCCAGGCGGCGCTGGAGCCCGCAGGCCCGCCGCCGACGATGAGGACGTCACAGGAGCGCATGTACCGTGCCGGTCAGCGTGTGTACAGGTGCGCGCGCGTCCACGGGATGTCGTTGTTCTCGCCGGGCGCAAACACCACCTGGAACAGTTGTAGCGTCCCGGTAGCAAACCCGGCGACCGAGCCGGCAAGATACAGCCGCCACATGCGCACGAACTTCTCATCGAACATGGCGCGCACCCGCTCGCTGGCGACCTCGTAGAGGGCGAGCCAGTGACGCAGCGTCTGCGCGTAGTGCAGGCGCAGATTCTCGACGTCCAGGACCGAGAAGTCCCAGGGCTCGAAGATGCGCATCATCTCCGCGATCGACGGCGGGTAGGCCCCAGGAAAAATACGCTTTTCGATCCACGGCTGCATCGGCGCCGGGCGGTTGCGGCCGATCGAGTGAATGAGGCCGCGACCGCGGCCGCCCAGGCACCGGTGCGCGACGTGCCCGAGCGCCGGGTAGTGCTCGAGTCCCACATGCTCGAGCATGCCGACCGAGACAAAGGCGTCGTAGTGCCCGGCGATGTTGCGATAGTCGTCCTCCACGTACTCCACGCGCGCCGCGAGACCCTCGCGTGCCGCCCGCTCCCGGGCGTATACGATCTGCTCGTGCGAGATGTTGAAGGCGCGCACCCGCACCCCGTACTGACGCGCCATGTGCAGGGCCAGCGTACCCCAGCCGCAGCCCGCCTCCACCACGCTCTCGCCCGCGCCGAGGCGCAGCTTGCGGCACACGTGATCCATCTTGGCGAACTGCGCCTCATCGAGTGTCGCCGCCGGCGTCGGGTAATAGGCGCAGGTGTAGGACATGGTGCTGCCGAGCCACAGCGCGTAAAAATCGTTGCCGATGTCGTAGTGGTGATGGATGTTGTCGCGCGATCCGGTGAGGGTGTTGGTGTGGGTGCGGCGCAGGGCGTCGGCGGCGCGGCGCATCAGTGAGGCGCGCTTGCCGCCATTGCCGCTGGCGCGATAGACAGTCTCGAGCAGGCTCACCAGGTCACCCTCGATGGCGACACTACCGTCGCTGTAGGCGTCCCCGAAGCGCAGCCATGGATCGGCCGTGATGAAAGCGAGCGTGGCGCGGCTGGCGAAAGTCACACGCGCCACCGGTGCAGCGTCCGACCCGACCCGGGCGCCATTTCCCATGGCGAACTCCACCGGCGGATTGCCCAGCATCGAGCGCAGCCTTGACAGGAGCCAGTAGTCAAGAGAGCTGCCCTCAAGGGAGTTGCCTTGGGTCAGCGGCTGCTGCGGCACCTCGGCCGCAAGCGGCGGTGATGGGCGGGCAGCCCTGGTGCGCTCTGTTGCGGCGGCCACGCTCTCGTCGCAGGCGTTCACGGCTCGGTCCTCCTTCGGGAACCCACCCTTAATTTAGCACGTGCCGCCCCCCTTCAGCCCTCACCCCCGTATCCCGGGCGTCACGCTGGAGGGGGCGAACGGCCCGGTCAGTGCGCCGGGCTCGGCTCGCCCTCATGGGCGCGGCCGGACCAGTAGCGGACTTCAGCCGCGAAACCGGCGTGCGCCTCAGAAGCGGACAGCTCCCGCGGCTGAGCCCCGATCTGGTAAGAGACCGCCTTGCGCAGCTTGCCGCCCGGCTCCAGGAGGTAGGCGACGGTCGCCTGCGTCCCTTCATCGACGGAAAAAATAACGAGATCCCGGTGATGGGCAACACTGACGTTGAAGGTTCGGACCTTCTGCTCAGCGCGTGTGACGAGCTGTCTGACCTCGACGCTTTTGCCCTGGACAGCCAACCCCAGAACCATCGACAGGTTGGGCGGCAGCGTGCCCGGGTAGCCGGCAGCCAGCGCCTGTTGCGTGAGAACGGCGGTCCA
>CATPBQ010000010.1 GCA_955652795.1 uncultured Steroidobacteraceae bacterium
AAGGAGGTGGTGGCCGCCACGCTCCTCGACACCCCTGCGGGCCATCTCACGCGTGGCCATCGATTTCATGCCCCGAGGCCGATCCGCATCGCGAGCCCCGGATCCTATGAGCGCACGCTGCGCGAGCGCGGATACGTGTTGGCCGACTTCGCGGCACGGCGCGAGCGCATCCGCGCGCAGGTCACGGCGGCGGCGGCCGACGTGCAGGGGCGTGCGTTGATCACCGAGGCGCTGCTGCAGGAAGTGACCGCGCTGGTGGAATGGCCGGTGGCACTCACCGGGCGCTTCGAAGAGCGCTTCCTGTCCCTGCCGCGCGAGGTGCTGACCTCCACTCTCGAGGACCACCAACGCTACTTCCCGGTGGAGGATGCGCAAGGACGGCTGCTGCCGGCCTTCATCGCCGTCAGCAACATCGAGAGCCGCGACCCTGCCACGGTGCGCGCGGGCAACGAGCGCGTGGTACGGCCGCGCCTCGCGGATGCCGCCTTTTTCTGGGAGCAGGACCGCAGGCAACCGCTGGCCGCGCGCCGTGCGGCGCTCGATGCGGTGACCTTCCAGGCGAGGCTCGGATCGCTCGGCGACAAGACGCGTCGCGTGAGCGCGCTCGCCGGTGAGATCGCCGTGGCGGCCGGTGGCTCACGCGAGCACGCCCAGCGCGCCGCGGAACTGTGCAAGTGCGATCTGCTCACCGCCATGGTGGGCGAGTTCCCCGAGCTGCAGGGCATCATGGGTACCTACTACGCGCAGGCGGACGGTGAGCCGCACGAGGTGGCCGCGGCGATTCGCGAGCACTACCTGCCGCGCGCGGCCGGCGATCAGCTGCCCGCCACGCCCGCGGGCCTCGCGGTCGCCATCGCGGACAAGCTCGACACCCTCGCCGGCATCTTCGCGATCGGGGAGAAGCCCACGGGAACCAAGGATCCGTTCGGGCTGCGGCGTGCGGCGCTGGGCGTGCAACGCATCCTGATCGAGAAGGCGCTCAACCTGGATCTCAGGCGCTACATCGACCAGGCGCTCGCCGCGGTGCGGGCCGACATCGAGCGCATCCGCGCCACGGCGGCAACCGCCGCCCAGCCCGTCCAGGGAGCGCCCGGCCAGACGCCGGCGAGCGCTGCGGCCGCGGCGGCGGACTCGACCGCGAGTGAGATCTACGACTTCCTCATGGAGCGGCTGCGCGCCTACTACCTGGATAGGGTGGGCGCGCCTGCCATGCCCGGCCAGGCCGCCGTGACCACCGAGATGTTCGATGCGGTGCTGGCGGCGCGGCCTGGCTCACCGCTGGACTTTGATGCGCGCCTGAAAGCGCTCAGCACTTTCCTCGAGCTGCCCGAGTCCGCCAGCCTCACCGCCGCCAACAAGCGCATCGCCAACATTCTGCGCAAGGCCAACATGACTCCGCCGGCCGAGGTCGACGTGCGGCGCCTGCGCGAGAGCGCGGAAGTGCGGCTGTTCGATTCCATGCGCGCGCTGCGTGATGCGGTCGCCACCGCCACCGCGCAGCATGAGTACGCCGGCGCGCTCGGCCGGCTCGCGCAGCTGCGCCCGGCGGTCGACGCCTTCTTCGATCAGGTGATGGTCATGGACGAGGATCCGCAGCTGCGCGCGAATCGACTGAGTCTCCTCGCCCAGCTGCAGGGGCTGTTTGCGGGGGTCGCGGACCTGTCGCGACTGCCGGGTTGAGCCGCGCGCCGCCAAGCGCCGGCCGCGTGCGCGGGCCACTCGTGCAGCTCATCGGCTCGCTGTTCTTCACCGGCTTCCTGCCCCTGTGGACGTTTCTCTACGCCATCCCGTTCGTGATCATCTGCGCGTTCCTGCCCTTCCGGCGGCGCTTCGCGCTGGCGCGCGCTTACGGCGCCAGCGTACTGTGGGTGTTGAAGTGGAGCTGCGGGCTCGACTACCGGATCGAGGGCGCCGCGCTTCCCGCGGGCTGCCACGTGGCCCTGTGGAAGCACTCCTCGTCGTGGGAAACCATGGCCATGATGGTGGTGTTCCCACGCCAGGTCTGGGTGCTCAAGCGCGAGCTGCTGTGGATTCCAATGGTGGGACTCGCGGTCCGCCAGATGCACGCGATTGCCATCGATCGCAAGGCGGGACACTCCGCGGTGGCTCAGGTCATCGAGCAGGGCAAGCAGCGACTGGACGAGGGCGACTGGATCATCATCTTCCCGGAGGGCACGCGCATGGCCGCCGGCGAGACACGCCGCTACGGCGCAAGCGGCACGTTGCTCGCCATTGAGACCGGCAGGTTCATCGTGCCGGTTGCACACAACGCCGGGGTCTATTGGCCGCGCCGCGGAGTGATGAAGAAGCCGGGGACCGTGCGCGTGGTCATCGGCACGCCGGTCGTGACTGCCGGTCGCGAGGCGCGTGAGCTCAACGAGGAGATCCAGGCGTGGGTCGAGGCGACCGTTCGCGCTCTCGATCCAACCCGTGAAGCGCTGCCGCCGCCGGCGGCCTGAGCCCGACCCGCGAGCGCGGCAGTCGGTCACACGCAGGATGAATCGCATGCCGTCAGTCCAGCCCCGCGACGACCTCTTCAAGGCCGCCGATGAAGCGCTGCCAACCGAAGTGCGCGCCCTGGTAGTTGGCCTCCTCTTCAGGCCGGAAGCCCGCCTGCTCCAGGCGCACGCGCGCGCCGTGAGGGGTCGGCGTCAGTGTCCATGTGACCACGGTCTTCAGTCCGCTGGCTGCCTCGTCGCCCGAGCCGTTCCAACTGTATGAGAGTCGTGTGTGCGGTTCGACGATGAGAACCTCACAGTCCATCACGCCGTTCCAGTGCGGCTGGGGCGCGGCGCGGAAACTGAACCTGTAGCCCACGATCGCCTGGAAGTCATTGCTCATAAGCCATTGTGCGATCAGCGGCCCCTGGGTGAGAGCGCGCCAGATCTTTTCCGGCGGATGCGGCATTTCCCGTTCGATGACGACGGAACGCGTGTCGGGGGTGAGGTTTTTGTTCATAACTGAGGCAGTCCGGTATGGACAGATCGTCTCGTATACGAATCAATTATTGGCGTGTGAGCAAGGACAGGACCATATCTGAGTCATTCTGGCCGATCGTCGCCAGGTGAGCTGGCGCTGCATGACCCTGCCCGACAGGTTGAAGTCAGGCGCGGGCAGGCCGCTTCAGATGTCGAGATTCATGACTGAGAGCGCGTTCTTCTCGATGAACTCGCGGCGCGGCTCGACCTGATCACCCATGAGGGTTGTGAAAATATCGTCTGCAGCCACCGCGTCTTCGATCCTCACCTGCATGAGCCGACGCGTTTCCGGGTTGATGGTCGTCTCCCACAGCTGCTCCGGGTTCATCTCACCCAGGCCCTTATAGCGCTGGATGGTCTGACCCTTACGTGCCTGGTCGAACAGCCACTTCATCGCTTCCTTGAAGGAACCGACTTCGTGCCGGTCGCCTCCGCGGATGACATACGCGCCCTCGCCTATCAGCCCGGCCAGGGTGCGGGCCAGATCCGCGATGCGCTGGTATTCGGCAGACTCGAAGAATTCCCGCGGCAGGTACTTGTGGCTCGGCGTGCCATGCTCGGTCTTGTGCACGATCACTCGAGCGGCGTGGCTGTCGCCCGCGGCGCGCAGCTCAACGCGATAGGTACGCGTGCCGTCGGCCAGCGCATTGAGCCGCTCATTGAGGTCGTGCGCCCAGCCACGCAGCCAGTCCACACGATCGAAGTTCGCCGGCGTCACCTCGGGCATGTAGATCAGCTGATCGAGCAACCGCTCGTCGTAGCGCTGAGACCAGCGTTTCACGATCGCCTGCACCTCCATGTACTTGCGCGCCAGGAGCTCGAGTGCCGAACCCGACAGCGGCGGCGCTTCGCCATTGACATGCAGGCCTGCGCTCTCCAGTGCCGCGTTGAGCAGCATCTGATTGAGTTCGTTGTCGTCCTTGACGTAGGACTCCTGCTTGCCGCGCTTGATCTTGTACAGCGGCGGCTGCGCGATGTAGATGTGGCCGCGCTCGATGAGCTCGGGCATCTGCCGGTAAAAAAATGTCAGCAGCAAAGTCCGTATGTGGCTTCCGTCAACGTCCGCATCCGTATTGTGGCAGCAGATACCGCCCATGCCGGCGATGAAGTTCTCGTCTCCTTCCACGGAAAAGTCGTAGACCTCGCCATTGCTCGGCGCAACCTCCTCAATGCAGGTGACCGGCACTGCCATCAGGTCCCCGTCGATTAGCTCAAAGCGGCGCGCGGTCCCTGGCGTCTCGAGATAGTGCTCGAGCACCGCGGCCCGTGGATGGTCCTTCCAGACCGGGCGCAGCGTACGCAGATCCTCCTTGGCGCCAATGGCAATGCTCCAGTAGCGATGTTTGGTCTCACAGGGAAGACCCCGCACCGTGCGAACGACTCCATCAGGCTGGCGTTCGCTCATGGACGGAACAACGCCGAGAGAGCTCAAGCAGTAGACAATGCCGCTCGCGATGTCGTAGGACGATGTCGTGAAGACTGCCTGGTTCCCCGATATGGTGCCGTCGCCCAGCAGGTAGCCGCGCAGAAACGCGAGACGCAGGGCCTCCGGAACGTTGAATACG
The DNA here is from genome assembly GCA_955652795.1 of uncultured Steroidobacteraceae bacterium. Classification (GTDB taxonomy): domain Bacteria; phylum Pseudomonadota; class Gammaproteobacteria; order Steroidobacterales; family Steroidobacteraceae; genus 13-2-20CM-66-19. Next base: position 4,544 of record CATPBQ010000010.1, read on the forward strand.
AGATCCGGGATCCGTTTGGTGATGGAATCGGCGTTCGCGAAGCCGAAGACGTGTTGCCACGCCAGGGCCGCTACCCGATTCACCAGCTTGAGCTCATCGCAACGCATGGCGGAGGAGTATGAGATGGGGTTGCGTCCGAATATCGTGGCAAGTTTCCCCGCCATCTCGCCGGCGAAGCGCTGATTGCTCGCGCCGACCGAGAGGCGGATGCCGTTGCGCTGCGAGCACGACCCTTCTGCGA
>CATPBQ010000011.1 GCA_955652795.1 uncultured Steroidobacteraceae bacterium
GCACTGGGCAACGCCAGCCGCCGCATCTTCGAGGGCCTCAAGTGCTGGGACGCGATTGCGCCCGAGGCCGCGGCCATCCGCGCCATCCACGTCTCGGAGGCGGGGCGATTCGGGTTCGCACGCCTCAACGCCGCCGAGCACGGGATCGATGCCTTCGGTTACGTCGTCGCCAACCGCAGGATCGGCGCGGCGCTGTGGGGCAAGCTCGCCGCAACCCCGGGCCTGGCACTGCGGGTCCCCGCCCGGGCGCAGGACGTCGCGATCACCGCAGACGCCGTGCGCTTCACGGTGGCCAGCGCGGGCGCAGAGCGCGAGCCGGTCGTGGCGCGACTGGTGGTCGCCGCGGACGGTGCGCACTCGCAGATCCGCGCGGTCGCCGGCATCGAAGCGGCCGTGGAGGATTACGATCAGCTGGCGGTGATCGCCAACGTGGCGACGGATCGAGCGCACCAGGGCATCGCCTACGAGCGCTTCACGCGCACCGGGGCGCTCGCCGTGCTGCCGCTGCACGACGGCACGCTGGGCGTGATCTGGGCCTGCCGGCCGCAGCACGCGAGCGAACTGCTGGCGCTCGATGACGCCGGCTACCTGGCGCGGCTGCAGGCGCAGTTCGGCTGGCGGGCCGGGCGTTTCGTGCGTGCCGGCCGCCGCGGCTCGTATCCTTTGAAGCTCACACGCGCCTGCGCGACGGTCGCGAGGCGCGCGGTTCTCATCGGTAACGCCGCCCAGGCGCTGCACCCGGTCGCGGGCCAGGGATTCAATCTCGGGTTACGCGACGCCGCGATGCTCGCGGAAGTGATTGCCAATGCGCAGGGCGATGCCGGCGCGGCGCAGCTGCTGCGCCGCTTTGAGCAGTGGCGGGCGCACGATCGCAGCGGCGTCGTGCACTTCACCGACGCTCTGGTGAAGCTGTTCGCCGATTCGCGCCCGGGGATGGGCTTGCTGCGCAATCTGGGCCTCCTGATGTTCGATCTGGTTCCGCCGGCGAAGAGCGCCCTGGCACGCGTGAGCGCCGGCTTTGGCGGGCCTGCGCCCCGGCTGGCGCGGGGGCTTGCGGTGCGCCATGTTTGACGTGGCGATCGTGGGCGGGGGGCCGGTAGGGGCGTGCGCCGCGGCCCTGCTCGCGCGCGGCACGGCTGGCGGCGGTGGCGCTTTGCGCGTCGCGCTCCTCGAGCCCGGCGCGCCGGCGCCGCTGCCCGCGGATGCGCCGCTGGAGGCGCGCGTCGTCGCCCTCTCCCGTGCGAGTGAACGCACCCTCACGCGCGCGGGCGCGTGGCCGCGGATTCGCGGGCCGCGCCTCTCGCCCTACGAGCGCATGCGGATCTGGCACGAGAGCGTGGCTCCCGACAGTGAGCAGGTGCTGGTGTTCGATGCCGCAGATGCCGGCGAACCGAACCTGGGATTCATCGCCGAGAACCGCTTGCTGCAGACGGCGCTGCTCGGGGCGTTCACGGACGCGGGCGGACACCTCGAGCCCGCGCAATTGAGTGCCCTTGAGATCACGGACGCGGGCGTGAACCTCACCACCAGCGGCCGGGCGCTGAGCGCACGGCTGGTGGTGGGCGCGGACGGCGCGCAGTCCACGGTGCGCCGGGCGGCGGGCCTGACCGCCGAGGTCTGCGACTATCGCCAGACGGCGATCGTGGCGAGCGTGGCGACCGCCAGAGCCCACCAGGCGACCGCGTGGCAGCGCTTCATGCACGACGGCACGCTCGCGCTGCTGCCCCTGGCGGATGGCACGAGTTCGATCGTATGGTCCGCCGACGACGATCTGGCTGCGGAGCTGCTGGGAGCCACCGCGAGCGGGTTCGCACAGCAACTGGACCGCGCCTCCGATCTTGCGCTGGGCAGTACGCGGCTGGTGAGCGAGCGCACGTCCTTCCCCTTGCGCCGCCTTGCTGCGCAACGCTATGTCGCGCAGCGCGTGGCCCTGGTGGGCGATGCGGCGCACGTGGTGCATCCGCTGGCCGGACAGGGAGTGAATCTCGGACTGATGGACGCCGCAGCGCTGGCGCAGCTGGTGCTGGCGGCGGCCGGGGAACGCGAGGACCCCGGGGCGCTCGGCGTGTTGCGCGTCTACGAGCGCTGGCGCAAGAGCGAGGTCGCGCTCATGAGCACCGCCATCGACGCGTTCGATCGCCTGCTCGCCCACGGTTCCGGCCCCGTCGCGCGTGTGGCGCAGCGCGGCCTGTCGTGGGTCAATCGCAGCCAGGAGCTGCGGCGGTTCTTCATCCGCCGGGCGCTGGGGATGAGCGGGGAATTGCCGCTGGTGGCGCGCTGACGGGGGTGGCGCGCTGACGGGGGGAGCTTACTAAGTGACCCCGACGTATAGTTAAGCGGTCACTTGACTATGGCGTCGATCAATAGCGAGACATCACTCGTGGCCACCCGATTCGCTGGATCAGTAAATGCTTAACTATCGTGCGCTGGATAGTGTGTTCCGGGCGCTCGCCGACCCCACGCGCAGGGCCATCATCGAGCGCCTCAGCGATGGGGACGCGTCCGTGAGCGATCTCGCCGAGCCGCTGCCGATATCGCTCGCCGCGGTCGTGCAGCACGTGCAGGCGCTGGAGCAAAGTGGCCTGATCCACACGGAAAAGGCCGGTCGCGTGCGTACCTGTCGCCTCGAGCCTCAGGCTCTTCGCTTGCTGGACCAATGGATTGCGCGGCGGCGCAGTCTGTGGCAGCGCCGTGCGCCGCGCACCTGAGCTCAGCTCACTTTAAAGGGGGATCAGGTCCACCTTCGCGGCGCACACGAAGTCGTTTTCCGACAGTCCGCGGATGGCGTGGGTGCTGAAGGTGACGCGGCAGTGGTTGTAGCCGACCTCGAGGTCCGGGTGGTGATCCTCGATGTTGGCGATATGCGCCAGCGCGTTCACGAAGCTCATGGTGCGGTAGAAGTCCCTGAAACCGAACTCGCGCCGGATGGCGAGCGCGTTTTCAGTCAGTACCCAGGCGCTGGAGAGCTGCGCGAGCAGCTGCTGTGCCTGGGTATGCGTCAGCGGCGCGGTTCCGCCTTCGCAGGGCTTGCATTTGCGTGCGGCGAGTTCGTTCATGCGTCACCCAGGCGCGCATAGCGGCGCGCCACGTACTGTTCGACGATTTCCTGGAACTCCTCGGCGATGCGCTCACCCTTGAGGGTGACGGTCTTCTCGCCGTCCTCGTACACCGGCGCCACCGGGCGCTCGCCGGTGCCGGGCAGACTGATGCCGATGTTGGCATGCTTGCTCTCGCCCGGCCCGTTCACCACGCAGCCCATCACGGCGACCGTCATGTCCTCGACCCCCGCGTACTCGCGCCGCCAGTGCGGCATGCGTGCCCGGATGTGCGACTGGATGCGCTGCGCCAGCTGCTGGAAGAGGGTGCTGGTGGTGCGACCGCAGCCCGGACACGCCACGACCAGCGGCGCGAACGCGCGCAGACCCATGGTCTGCAGGATCTCCTGCGCCACGATGACTTCCTGACTGCGGTCCCCGCCGGGCGCGGGTGTCAGGGACACGCGGATGGTGTCGCCGATGCCTTCCTGCAGCAGCACCGCCATGCCGGCGGTGGACGCCACGATGCCCTTGGAACCCATGCCGGCCTCGGTGAGACCCAGGTGCAGCGGATAGTCGCAGCGCCCCGCAAGCTCGCGGTAGATGGCGATCAGGTCCTGCACGCCGCTCACCTTGGCCGAGAGAATGATGCGGTCGTGCGCCAGGCCGAGCTCCTCGGCGCGCCGCGCGCTGCCGAGCGCCGACAGCGCCACGGCGTTGCGCGTGACTTCCTGCGCAGTCAGCGGGTCGGTGCGCGCGGAGTTCTCGTCCATCAGCCGCGTCAGCAGGTCCGAATCCAGACTTCCCCAGTTCACACCGATGCGCACCGGCTTGTCATAACGGCAGGCGGCTTCGATCATTTCCGCGAATTGCGGGTCGCGCTTGCTGCCGCGGCCGACGTTGCCCGGGTTGATGCGGTACTTGGCGAGCGCGGCAGCGCAGTCCGGATGCTCGCGCAGAAGCTTGTGGCCGTTGAAGTGGAAGTCCCCGATCAGCGGCACGCCGACGCCGGCGCGCTCGAGCCGCTCGCGGATGGGCGCGATCGCCGCGGCCGCTTCGCTGGTGTTGACCGTGATGCGCACCAGCTCGGAGCCCGCGCGCGCCAGGGCCTGCACCTGCGCGGCGGTGCCCTCGACATCCGCGGTGTCGGTATTGGTCATCGACTGAACCACGATGGGCGCGCCGCCGCCGACGCGGATGGCGCCAACGGATACCTGTACGGAAGAACGACGGGTGATGCTCATGGGGGTGCGGTGCATGTGTGGTGCGAATTCTACCGTTGCCACGCTTGGGCGGCACTCACTGGGGCTGCTATCATGGCGCAGCCCAAATCAAGGCATCCGTGGGAAGACAGACCCCGCTTTTCAAGCTGCACCAGGAGCTGGGCGCCCGCATCGTCGACTTCGGCGGCTGGGACATGCCGGTGCAGTACAGCTCGCAGATCGGTGAGCACCACGCGGTGCGCCGCGCCGCGGGCGTGTTCGACGTGTCGCACATGTGCGTCGTGGACCTGCATGGCGCGCGCGTGCGCGCGTTGCTGCAGCAGCTGCTGGCGAACGACGTGGCGAAGCTCAGGACGCCCGGCAAGGCGCTCTACAGCTGCATGCTGAACGAGCGCGGCGGGGTCATCGACGACACAATCGTCTATTACCTGTCCGACTCCTGGTTCCGCGCCGTGGTGAACGCCGGCACGCGCGATAAGGACCTCGGCTGGATTCGCCGCCACGCGCAGGGCTCTGGCGTCGAGGTGACCGAGCGCACCGACCTCGCCATGCTCGCGATCCAGGGCCCGGAGGGGCGTGCCAAGGCGGCGCAGCTGCTTAGGGCGGCGGATGCCGGCGCCGCGCTCGCGCTGCACACGTTCGTGGGTCGCGAGGTCGGCGGCTGGTTCGTGGCGCGCACCGGCTACACCGGCGAGGACGGGTTCGAGATCATGATGCCGGCGGCGGACGCGGTGAGCGCGTGGCGCAAGCTCAATTCCCTCGGGGTGGCCTCCTGTGGCCTGGGCGCCCGCGACACGCTGCGGCTCGAAGCGGGCATGAACCTGTACGGCAACGACATGGACGAGAGCACGCAGCCGTTCGAGTCGGGGCTCGGCTGGACGGTGGCGATGGAATCGCGCGAGCGCGCCTTCATCGGCCGTGAGGCGCTCGCGGCGATCGCGCGCGGCGGCTCGCCGCGCAAGCTCGTGGGTCTTTTGCTCGAGGACCGCGGTGTGTTGCGCGGTCACCAGAGAGTGGTCATTCCCGGCGGCGGCGAAGGCGAGATCACCAGCGGCACGTTTTCACCGACACTGGAGCGTTCCATTGCGTTCGCGCGCGTTCCCGCGGGCAGCGGCGATGCCGTGCAGGTCGACATACGCGGCAAGCTCCTGAACGCGCGCGTGGTGAAGCCGCCGTTCGTGCGCTTTGGCAAATCACTGGTTAGCTGATCGAAGGGCCCCTCATGAGCACTGTTCCCGCGGATCTGAAGTACACCAAGTCCCACGAATGGGTGCGGACTCGCGCCGACGGCACGGTGGAGGTCGGCATTACCGATCACGCCCAGAACGCGCTCGGTGATCTGGTGTTCGTCGAGGTGCCCCAGGCCGGGCGTGTCGTGAAGGCGGGCGAGCCCTGCGCGGTGGTCGAGTCGGTCAAGGCGGCGTCCGATGTCTATGCGCCGTTCGCCGGCGAGGTGACCGCGGGGAACCCCAGGCTCAGCGACGAGCCGGAAACCCTCAACACGGACCCCTACGGCGAGGGCTGGCTGATGCGGTTGCGGCCGGCGCCGGGGGCGCTGGCGGCCGCGGCACTCCTGTCGGCTGCGGACTATCAGAAGGTCCTGGAAGCGCAGGGCGGCTGATGGCCTTCATTCCCCACACCGAAGCGGATGTCGCGGCGATGCTCGCCGCCATCGGCGTCGCCGGCATCGAGAATCTCTTCGATGAGATCCCGCCGGATCTGCGCGTCAAGTCCCTCGCCGGCATGCCGCATGAGCTCAACGAAATGGAGATCGGGCGCCTGATGACCGAGCGTGCCCGTGCTGACGGGGTGCCGCTCACCTTCATCGGTGCCGGTGCCTACGAGCACCACATTCCCGCGGCGGTGTGGGCCATCACCACGCGCGGGGAGTTCTACAGCGCCTACACCCCCTACCAGGCGGAGGCGAGCCAGGGCACGCTGCAACTGATCTACGAATTCCAGACCATGATTGCGCGCCTGACCGGCATGGAGGTCGCGAACGCCTCGATGTACGACGGCGCCTCCGCCACCGCAGAGGCCGCACTCATGGCGGTGCGCGCCAACCGCAAGTCGAAATCGGCGCGCATCCTGGTGCCGACCACGTTACATCCGCACTATCGCCAGGTCGCGGTCACGACCGCGGCAAACCAGGGGCTGAAATTCGAGGAGCTCCCCTTTTGCACCGCGGAGGGCGTCACGCCGGCTGCCTCCCTCGCCAGGTACGACGGGCAGGACATCACCGCGCTCGTGATCCAGCAGCCGAACTTTTTTGGCCACCTCGAGGATGTGGATGCACTCACCGACTGGGCACATGCGCGCGCGATCCTGGTGATCGCCGTCGTCAATCCCACCGCGCTCTCGCTCCTCAAACCCCCCGGGCAGTGGGGTAGCCGCGGCGCGGATATCGCGGTCGGGGAAGGTCAGCCGCTCGGCGTGCCGCTGTGCTCCGGCGGGCCTTACTTCGGCTTCATGACGACGCGCATGGAGCACGTGCGGCAGATGCCCGGGCGCATCGTCGGGCGCACGCTCGATGTCGCCGGAGGCGCGGGCTTCACGCTCACCCTGCAGGCGCGCGAGCAGCATATCCGCCGCGCCAAGGCGACTTCCAACATCTGCACCAACCAGGGACTGCTGGTGACGGCGGCGACCATCTATATGGCGCTGATGGGTCCGCAGGGACTGGCGCGCACCGCGGCCGCCGCGCACGCGCGCACCCGCGAGCTCGTGGCGGCCCTGACGCGCGTGCCCGGCGTGCGCCTGGCATTCTCAGGTCCGTACTTTCACGAGGCGGTGCTGCAGCTCGACCGCCCGGTGGCGCCGGTGCTCAAGAGCCTGAGCAGCCGCGGCATCCTCGGCGGGCTCGATCTGTCGGGATACTTTCCCGAACTCGGCCACGCGCTGCTGGTGTGCGCGACCGAGACCAAGACTGCCGCCGATATCGATCGTTACCACGCCTCGCTCGGGGAGGTGATGCAGGCGGCGCGCGCCGCCTGAGGTTTTCCGCATGCCGGTCCGTGAACAGCTGATCTTCGAGTACTCGCACGCCGGGCGCGGCGCGCGCGACCAGTGGCCGCACGACCCGGGTGCGGCGGCGCTCGCGGACCTGCCCGCGAAGCTGCGCCGCGTGCGCCCACCCGAGCTCCCGGAGGTCGGCGAGCTCGAAACAGTGCGGCATTTCACCCGCCTGTCGCAGCTGAACTTCTCCATCGACACGCACTTCTACCCGCTCGGGTCGTGCACCATGAAGTACAACCCCAAGGCCTGTAACCAGTACGCGATGCTGCCGGAGTTCCTGGCGCGCCATCCGCTGGGGCCCGAATCCCACGGGCAGGGGTTGCTGGCGTGCCTGTACGAGCTGCAGGAGATGTTGAAGGAAGTCACCGGCATGCGGGGTGTGGCCCTGAGCCCGATGGCCGGCGCCCACGGCGAATTCGCCGGGGTGGCGATGATCCGCGCGTATCAGCGCGCGCGCGGGGATCTCAAGCGCAATGAGATCATCGTGCCCGAGGCGGCGCACGGCACCAACCCGGCGACCGCGACCATGTGCGGCTGCGTGGTACGCGAGATTCCGGTGGATGCGCAGGGAGACGTCGACCTCGCGGCCCTGCGGGCCGCGGTCGGTCCCAACACCGCCGGCATCATGCTCACCAACCCTTCCACCCTCGGCGTGTTCGAACGGCGCATCGGGGAGGTCGCGCGCATCGTGCACGAGGCGGGCGGGCTGCTGTATTACGACGGCGCGAACTTGAATGCCATCCTCGGCAAGGTACGTCCCGGGGACATGGGCTTCGATGTCATCCACATGAACCTGCACAAGACCTTCTCCACGCCCCACGGCGGCGGCGGCCCGGGAGCGGGTGCGGTCGGGGTCAGCGCGCGCCTCGCGCCATTCCTGCCGATTCCGCTGGTCGGCAAGGACGGCGAGCGCTATCGCTGGCTGACGGAAGCGGATGTGCCGCAATCCATCGGGCGGCTGTCGGCCTTCATGGGTAACGCCGGAGTGCTGCTGCGCGCCTACATCTACATGCGCCTGCTGGGGCGGGAGGGCATGCAGCGCGTGGGCGAGTACGCCACCCTCAACGCCAACTACCTGTTCACACGGTTGAAGTCCGCAGGCTTCGAGGCCGCCTATCCGCAGCGCCGCGCGAGTCATGAATTCATCGTGACGCTCAAGCGCCAGGCGCGCGAACTCAACGTCACCGCGATGGACTTCGCCAAGCGACTGCTTGACTATGGCTTCCACGCCCCGACCACTTACTTTCCGCTGCTGGTGCCCGAGTGCCTGCTCATCGAGCCGACCGAGACCGAGAGCAAGGACGTTCTGGATGCGTTTGTGTCGGCCATGTCACAAATCCAGAAGGAGGCCGAGCAGGAACCTGCGCGCGTGACCAGCGCACCGCATACCATGCCGGTGCGCCGCCTCGATGATGTCCGGGCGGCGAGGCAACTGGATCTCACATGGAAGCCGACAGCGCAGTCGTAGACCGCTACAAGCCGCGCGGACTGACCC
>CATPBQ010000012.1 GCA_955652795.1 uncultured Steroidobacteraceae bacterium
ATCTCCACTCCCGTGATCAACAGCGCCTTGCCGTGGTCGAAATCGACCGGCATGGAGCTGATCTCCAGGCGGCTCAGCTGGCCCTGTAACCCGACCATGTCGATTTCGTAGCGCTCGGCGGCCGGCTCCCCCGACAGGCGGCGGCGGATGTTTTCGCTCACCAGCTCGGAGTATTCCGGCGGCACCAGATCGCCGAGCCGGCGCCCGATGAGATCCACGCGATCGACGCCGACGAAGCTCGCGAACTGCCGGTTGGCGTACAGGATCACCTCGCGATGCACCAGCACTGCCTCGTGAATGCGGTCGCCCAGGTCGGCGAACAGCCTGGGCGCCTGGGCGGCATCGTGCTCCGCGCCACGGGCGGCGCGCGTCAACAGCTGATTGACGGACGTGACCAGGCCCGCGATCTCAGGTTGGTCGCTGCCGAGTTCCACCCGCTCGGGGAGCCGCCCGCCGGTGGCGACAGGCTGCAGCTGCTGCGCCAGCTGCACAATGCTGCGCAACTCGCGACGCTGTAACCCATAGAGCACCAGGATCAGAGCGGCGACGAGCGCGAACAGGAGGCACAATAGCCCGAGGATCGACATCTATAGTTCTTCTCAAGCCTTCCGCTTGGCGTTACCGCGCGGTCCTGTCAGGCACTCTAATTCGATTTGTCACGCCTGAGGCTTGCGGTCCAGGCAAGCATAGCGCACGCACCCCCTCGCCCCGTCGGTATTTCACCATATCTCGTCGCAAGCCCGCTTGGCAGCGCGCGGGAAAACCCTTAACTTCTCCGGCCTTTTCACCGTACGGCAATAAGTACAATCGGAGCGGCCAGACGATGCACACGGCGGATGCCCGCGAACAGATGATCGAGCAGCAGGTGCGCGCGTGGGACGTGCTGGAGGAGCGCGTGCTGGACGTCATGCGCCAGGTGCCGCGCGAGCTGTTTGTCCCGCAGGGGCAGCGCTACCGCGCGTATGCCGACGTCGAGGTGCCGTTGGCGCGCGCACAGCATATGTTGCGTCCCAGCGTGGCAGGCAGGCTGCTGCAGGCGCTGCTGCCCCAGCCCGGGGAGGCGGTGCTTCAGATCGGGGCCGGCACCGGATTCGTCACGGCGTGCCTGCGCGCCATGGCGGCGCAGGTGCGCTCGCTGGAGATTTTTCCGGAGCTTGCGGACGCGGCGCGCCGCAATCTCGCGGCGCTCGGCATGCGGGATGTCGAGGTGCTGGACGCGGATGCGCTCAACGCCGACAGCGGCGCGCGTTACGGCGCCATCGCGGTAACCGCTTCGCTGCCGCTCTACGATGCGCGCTTCGAGCGCATGCTGACGCCTGGCGGGCGCCTGTTCGTGGTGGTGGGCGAGGCGCCGGTGATGGACGCACGCCTGGTGCGGCGCACGGCCGAGGACGCATGGAGCGTGGAGAGCTTGTTCGAGACGGTGATCGACCCGCTGGTGAATGCCGTCCGGCCACCCCGATTCACTTTTTGACCACAGGCTGCATCTGACAGTTGAAGGGAATGCCATGAATCGCGCCTCGACTCTCGCACTGGTGTTACTCGCGTTTTCGGGCGCCGCGCCCGCCCAGGATCTGGTAGGGGTGTTCGAAGACGCGGTGCGCAACGACCCGGTCATCCGCCAGGCCGAGGCCAACCGGCTCGCGGCGCGCGAGGCTCGCCCCCAGGCCTGGGCCGCGCTGCTGCCGCAGCTGAACGGCACCGCCAGCGCGACGGGCGACCACAACGCCGGCGAGCAGCCCTTTTTCGGCACGGGCCCGAACGGCGCGCCGTTGGTGACAACGGCGCCTGCGGTTGTGGATACGACCAGCAAGAAGTGGGCGCTGAATCTGCAGCAGAACCTGTTCTCATGGGCGAACTGGATGGCGCTCAAGGCGGCCGGCGCCGAGGTCGCCCAGGCCGAGGCCACCTACCAGGCCGCCGAACAGCAATTGATCCTGCGCGTCGCCCAGGCTTACTTCAACGTGCTGGCCGCCGAGGACGGGCTGGAAGCCAACCAGGCGTCCCTCGAAGCCATCTCTCGCCAGCTCGATCAGGCGGACAAGCGCTTCGAGGTGGGGCTCATCGCCATCACCGATGTGCAGGAAGCCAGGGCGGCACGCGACACCGCGGCGGCAGCCGTGATCGCCGCCAAACGCACCCTCGCCACGACGGAGGATCAGCTGCAGGAGATCACCGGGCAGAAGTACGACCGCCTGTCCAAGCCCGGCGGGGACATGCCGCTCAAGAGCCCGGAACCGGCCGACGAGAGCCGCTGGGTCAACATCTCTCTGGAGCAGAACCTGTCGCTCATATCCAGCCGCCTGGGGGCGGAGATCGCGCGTGACAACGTGCGCGTCGCCGTCGGCGGGCACCTGCCGACGCTCGACCTGGTCGCGGGACGCTCTTATCAGAGGCAGGGTGTCAACGAGAACTTCGCGGGTGAGCGCTTCGGTTACGATAGCTATTTCAACGACCGTCAGATCGGCCTGCAGCTCACCGTGCCCTTGTTCGCGGGCGGCCTGACGCAGTCGAGGGTGCGTCAGAGCCAGTACCGATGGATCGCCGCCAAGGAAGCGGTCGTGCAGAGCTCACGCGCCACCGAGCGTCAGGCGCGCGACGCCTATCTCGGCGTGATCAGCGGAATCGCGCGGGTGCAGGCGCTGCGCCAGGCGCTCGAGTCGAGCCAGACGGCGCTCAAAGCCACCGAGGCGGGCTACGAGGTCGGCACCCGCACGGCGGTCGACGTTCTCAACTCCCGCAAAACCCTGGTGCAGGCGAAGACCGACTACTCCGCCAGCCGCTACGATTACATCGTAAGCGTGCTGCAGCTGCGCCTGGCGGCCGGCAATCTCGACCGCCCGCAACTCACCGAGATCAACAGCTACCTGACGGTGGCCACGCCGACCTCGCCCCCGCTGACGCCCGAAAGCCTTGCGCCCACCGTCCCGCCAACACAACCGCCGCCGAGCGGCAAGCCCTAGGTCTGGCGCTCGTTCAGCAGCGGCTCGATCAACCCCAGGAGCTTGCCCAGCGCACCGCGGTTGCTGTCCACCGTGGCGCGTCCCTGCGCACCGATGCGGGCACGCGTCTCGGCATCCGCCAGCAGCGCGCTCACGCGCTCGGCAAGCTCTGGCGCGTCGTGGATCACCTCGGCCGCGCCGCGCGCGATCAGCAGGCGGGCGATTTCCTCGCTGTTGGAGTTGTTGGGACCGGTGAGGATCGGGACCCCTAAGGCCGCGGGCTCGAGCAGGTTGTGGCCGCCGACCGGCACGAGGCTCCCGCCGACGAAGGCCAGGTCGGCGGCCGCATAGAAATCCAGCAGTTCACCCAGCGAGTCGAGCAGCAGCACCTCGCACTGCTGGGCGGCGCTGGCTGCGCCTTGCGAGCGGCGCACGAAGCTCACGCCGGCCTGGGTCAGCGCCTGCGCAACTTCGGGGAATCGCTGCGGATGACGTGGCGCCATCACCAGCAGCGCCGCGCGATGCACGGCACGCACGCGCCGCTGCGCCTCGAGCAGAGCCTGCTCCTCGCCCCCGCCGTGCGTGCTGCCGGCCACCCACAGCGCTCGCTCGGGCGCGTACTGCTCGCGCAGCCGCGCGCCGCGCTCTACGGTCTGCGGCGGCAGCTCGAAGTCGAACTTGAGATTGCCGGTCACGTGGGTGCGGGCAGGATCTGCGCCCAGCTCCCGAAAGCGCTCGGCATCCCCCGTGCCCTGGGCCGCGACGACGGTCGCCTGCGACAGGGTGTCCCGGAACAGTGCTCCCAGGCGCCGATAGCGCCCCACCGAGCGCGCCGAGAGGCGTGCGCTCGCCAGCACCAGCGGCACGCGCCGCCGTCCGCACTCGCGGTACAGATTCGGCCACAGCTCGGTCTCGACCATGACCGCGAGCCGCGGTTGCACGCGCGCGAAGAAGCGCCGTACCGCGCCCGGCAGGTCATACGGGACATAGCGCACCTGCGCGGCGTTGCCGAACAGGGCCCGCGCCCGGGCGGCGCCGGTGGGTGTCAGGGTCGTGACGGTCAGCGGCAGGCTCGGATGGCGCTGCTGCAGCGCGCTCACCAGCGGTGCGCAGGCCTGCACCTCACCGACCGAGACCGCGTGTATCCATACTCCGTGAGGCGCAAGCCGCACGCCGAACCCGAAGCGTTCGGCGAAGTTGTGCCAGTAGCTGCGGTCGCTCAGGCCGCGCCACAGAAACACGGCGGAGATGATCGGAGCGGCGAGATATACCGCGAGGAGATACACGAATCGCAAGCGGCGTCCGCTCCCCTTTCAGGCCGCCGGCGGCGCGGGGGTCCCCGAAGACTGGCGGTAACCGTCGAGCAGTGCGTGCCAGTCCGCTTCGCCGAAACGCTCCGGCGGCAGCGCCCAGGTGACCTTCTCCAGCGAGCGGCGCAGCCGCACCAGGTTGGCGTCGCACCACAACCCCGGCAGGCGCAGCTGGCAGCGATCGAAGTCGATGAGGTACACCGCCTCCTCGCTCAGCAGCACGTTGTGCGCATTGAGATCCGCGTGGCATACCCCGAGACGGTGGAATCTGCGGATGCAGCGACCGACGGCAATCCAGGTGAGCACCGACAGGGCCCCGCTGCGCAGGCACTCGCTCAAGGATCCGACTACCGCCAAGCGCTCGGTGATGATGTCGCCGGTGTAGGTGAAGCCATCGTGGCGGTAGCGCGCCGCCAGCGGCGCCGGCACCGGCAGCCCCGCCCGGTGCAACCGGTAGGTCAGCTGCCACTCCTCGAACGGCCGCGTGCTCTGCTCGCCTTGCCAGACGTAGCGATCGCCGGAGAGGCGCGTGATCAGGCCGCCGCGGCGGTAGTGGCGCAGCACGAAACTCTTGCCCGCGGATCTGACGAAGTGGGTGGCGCCCCGGCCGCGCGCCACTCCGTCGAGCTCCCCGCGCGCCGCCCAGTACTTGGGGTCGAACCAGTTGGGACTCAAATTGCCCACACGGGAGGCGTCATATAGCATGGCGCCGCCCGCGAGGGCGCCGTGTTTCACTTCGGGGCCAAGCGCCCAGCGCCCGTTCACACACCTGACTCCATGATGTTGCCTCTCGCCGAACCGCCGCGCAGCGTCTGCATCCTCAGGCTGTCGGCGATCGGTGATACCTGCCACGTGGTGCCGATCGTGCGCACCTTACAGCAGGCGTGGCCCGCGACGCAGCTGACCTGGATCATCGGCAAGACCGAAGCGCGCCTCATGAGCCTCATCGAAGGCGTCGAGTTTATCACCGTGGACAAGCGTGCAAGTCTCAGCGCCCTGCGCGCGCTGCGCCGACAGCTGCGCGGCCGGCGGTTCGATGCGCTGCTGCACATGCAACTCGCGCTGCGCTCGAGCCTGGTGGCGCACTGCGTGCCGGCCGCCGTGAAGCTCGGCTTTGATCGTGCGCGGGCCCGCGAGCTGCAGTGGCTGTTCACCAACGCACGCATCGCGGCCCAACCCCGCGAGCACGTGCTCGACAGCTTTTTCGGCTTTCTCGGCGCACTCGGCATCGGCGAACGGCTGCTGCGCTGGGATCTGCCGCTGCCGGGCGCCGCGCGCGCCTACGCCGCGCGGCTGATTCCGGATGCCCGGCCGACGCTGGTCATCAATCCGTGCTCGAATCACGCGCTGCGCAACTGGCGGGCCACGCGCTACGCAGCGCTCGCGCAGCATGCCGCCAGCCGCTTGCGGATGCGCGTCATCCTCGCCGGCGGACCGAGCGAGCTCGAGCGGCGGACCGGTGCTGAGATCGAGCAGGCCTGCGGCAGCGGGCTCGTTAACCAGATCGGCAAGGACACGCTGCCGGAGTTGCTCGCGCTGCTGTCGCGGGCGAGCGTGCTCGTGAGCCCCGACTCCGGACCGGTGCATATGGCGACCATGGTGGGCACCCCGGTGGTGGGGCTGTACGCGGCCACCAATCCGGCGCGCAGTGGCCCGTACCTGTCAGGCCGATGGTGCGTCGACGCCTACCCGCAGGCCGCGCGCGCCTTTCGCGGCTGTGAGCCCGGCGAATTGCCCTGGAACCACAAGATCGAAGAGCCGGGCGTCATGGACCTCATCAGCGTCGCCCAGGTCACCGCGAAACTCGACGAGTTGCTAGGATCACGCCCATGAAAGACATCCTCGTTCCCATCTCTCCGGGCGAGCTGCTCGACAAGATCACCATCCTCAGGATCAAGCAGGTG
>CATPBQ010000013.1 GCA_955652795.1 uncultured Steroidobacteraceae bacterium
GTACTACCAGAGCGGCAGCGGCAGCGTGCGTCAGCTCACCAGCGGCAACTTCATTCACGGCAGCCCGGTGTGGGCCCACGACGGCAGGCGCGTGGCCTTCTACGGCAATGACCGCGACTCGCTCAGTTACGACGTGTACGTAGCCGACGTGACCACCGGCGCCGCGCCGCAGCTGCTGGTCGGCGGCCGTCAGGACACCTGGTACCCGCTCGACTGGTCGGCCGACGACAGCAAGCTGCTGGTGTGGAGATACGTCTCGCTCAGCGAGAGTTATCTGTACCTCGCGGACGTGGCGACCGGGACGCTCACGGCCGTGGATGACAGCGGCCGCAAAGTCGGCATCCGCACGGCGAAGTTCGCTCCCGACGGGCGCGGGGTGTACCTGCTGAGCGATGAGGACGGCGAGTTCGCACAACTCAAACTCAAGGATCCGGTCACTCATCAGAGCCGCAGCGTCACGCCCGCCACCGGCTGGGACGTCGAAGACTTCGACGTCAGCAGCGACGGGCGCTACGTGGCTTACGTGGTCGATGACGACGGCCGCAGCCGCCTCACGGTGCTCGATACCCAGGCGAAACTGGAGCTCGCGCCCGCCGGGCTTCCGCAAGGGCGCATCGGCAACCCGCGCTTCGACCGCAGCGGGCGCAAACTCGCGATATCGGCGGAATCGGCGCTCGCGCCGCGCGATGTCTACGTCTACGACGTCGAGCACGGCAAGCTCGAGCGCTGGACCAAGAGCGAGCCGGGCCCCCTCGATGTGGGCACGCTCGCGGCGCCCGAGCTCATCCACTATCCCACCTGGGATCGCATCGGCGGCCACGCGCGCATGCTGTCGGCGTATGTCTACCGGCCGCGCACGGCGACAGGTCCGTGCCCGGTGCTCATCGACATTCACGGGGGGCCTGAGTCGCAGTACCGCCCGGGCTGGGATCCGTTCGTGCAGTTTCTCGTCAACGAGCTCGGCTACGCCGTGGTCGCACCCAACGTGCGCGGCTCATCCGGTTATGGCAAGACCTTCCTCGCCCTCGACAACGGCATGCTGCGCGAGGACGCGGTGCGTGACATCGGCTCGCTGCTGGTGTGGATCGGCGTGCAGCCGCAGTTCGATCGCGCACGGGTCGCGGTGATGGGCGGCTCGTACGGGGGCTACATGGCGCTCGCCTCCCTGATCGCGTATGGCGAGCGCCTGCGCGGCGGCATCGACCTCGCGGGGATCAGCAACTTCGTGACGTTCCTGCGCAATACTTCCGCTTACCGGCGCGATCTGCGGCGCGAGGAATACGGCGACGAGCGCGACACCAGCA
Organism: uncultured Steroidobacteraceae bacterium; assembly: GCA_955652795.1. Lineage (GTDB taxonomy): Bacteria > Pseudomonadota > Gammaproteobacteria > Steroidobacterales > Steroidobacteraceae > 13-2-20CM-66-19. The sequence goes on from CATPBQ010000013.1 coordinate 1,305, forward strand.
TGCGGGTGTTCCTCGATCGCATCTCCCCGCTGACCAACGCCAGCCGCATCAAGAAGCCGCTGCTGGTGGTGGCGGGGTCCAACGACCCGCGCGTGCCGGTGTCCGAATCCGAGCAACTGGTCTGGAGCGTGCGCGCGGGCGGCGGTGAGGTGTGGTATCTGCTCGCGAAGGACGAAGGACACGGCTTCAGGAAGAAGGCCAACCGCGACGCGTACCTGCAGACCGCCGCGAGCTTCCTGCAGAAGCTGGCGCGGTAGTTAATCCGCCGGCAAAAGGCGTGGCTTTTGCCGGCGCACAATTGGCCCTTCAGGTCTCTGCCACGCGGCTCCCTGGCGGGAAGCTCACCGTTACCGAGAGTCCCTTGCCCGAAGGCCCCTCCGCAAGCGCGATCGTGGCGCCGTGGCCCTCCGCGATCGTCTTGACGATCGACAGGCCGAGCCCGCTGCCGGGAGGTGCAGTCCCGGCGCGACGGTAGAAGCGATCGAACACCCGCTCGCGCTCCGCAGGTGGAATGCCCGGACCGTCGTCGCTCACCGTGAGACGCGCGCCCCTGGCCTCACCCGCGGCTTCCTCGACGGACACGTCGACCCGGCCGCCGGCGGGGGTGTAACGCACGGCGTTGTCCACCAGGTTGCGCAGCAGCGTGCGCAGGGCGTCCGGATCGCCCTGCACGCTCGCGGGCTGCGCCGCCGAGACGCCCAGGTCGATGCGGCCCGCATCGGCGAGCGGCACCAGCTCGGCTACGACCTCGCGCGCCAGGTCATCGAGGCGCACCGCCACGCGTTGCGCTTGCGCCCGCGGCTCCTGGCGGGCGAGCGCCAGCATCTGTTCGACCAGGCGGATGGCGCGCTGCACGCCCGCCGACAGGGTTTCCATCGCCGCGGCGCGCTCGGCGTCCCCGCTCGCCCGCGCGAGCATGCCCATCTGCAGGTGCAGCGCCGTCAGCGGCGTGCGCAGCTCGTGCGCGGCGTCGGCCATGAAGGCCCGCTCGCGCTCCAGCGCGCCCCGCAGTCGCGCGAGCAGATCGTTGAGCGCGCTGACGAGGGGCTGCACTTCGTCCGGCAGGCGCGTGTCCGGCAGGGGCTCGAGGGCGTTGATACGCCGGGCCTTCACCAGCGCCGTGAGGCGCTGCAGGGGCTCGAGCGCGTGCCCGACCGCCAGCCAGATCAGCAGCGCCAGCACCGGCAGCAGCAGCGCGAACGGCTTGAGCGTCTGCAGCGCCAGCTCCGCGGCGCGCTGCTGGCGCACGCTCATCGGCTGCGCCACCTGGATGACCTTGGTGAGAGCCTGCACCCCGAACACCCGCCAGCGCCCTTCGCTGGTGGAGACGGTGGCGAATCCGAGGGTGGTGATCTGCGGCAGCACCGCGTGCGGCCGCGACAGATACACCCGCACGCCGTCGAGGGACCAGACCTGCACGACGAAGTCGTAGGCCGCGTCCGCCGGAGCAAGCTGCGGCGCGTTGCGGTACTCGACCGGCTGGTCGCGCAGGATGAGCGCGGTCTGCCGCAGGTGGTAATCGAAGAAGGCGTCCGCTTCGCTCAACGCGTTGCGGTACACCATCCAGCCGCCCGCGGCGCCGACGAACACCACGCCGGCCAGGAGCCATGCCAGCAGGCGCGCTCGCAGCGAGCTCATGGCGCGGGCCTCACCCGATACCCCACGCCGCGCACGGTGAGAATGAACTGCGCCCCGAGCTTGCGGCGCAGCCCGTGGATGTGAACCTCCACGGCGTTGCTCTCCACTTCCTCGCCCCAGCCGTACAGGCGCTCTTCGATCTGGGCGCGCGACAGGATCACCCCCGGTCGCTCCAGCAGCAGTTGCAGCAGCGCGAATTCCCGCGGCGAGAGTGCGATCTCGGCGCCGTCGCGCGTGAGGCGATGAGCCGCCGGGTCCAGCACCACGCCCAGGTACTCGATTCTCGGCGCCGAGCGGCCGGCCTTGCGGCGCAGCAGCGCGCGGATGCGCGCCGCCAGCTCGTCCAGATCGAAGGGCTTGATGAGGTAGTCATCCGCCCCGGCATCCAGTCCCTGCACGCGATCGGAGACCGCATCGCGCGCCGTAATGATGAGCACCGGCACGGCCAACCCGCGCTCGCGCAGGACCTTCAGCAGCTGCAGCCCGTCGCTGCCGGGCAGACCCAGATCGAGCAGCACCAGCTCGAAGGGCTCGGTGCGCAGCACCTGGGCGGCGGCCTCGGCGTCGTGCACCCAGTCCACGGCGAAGCCATCGCGCTTCAGTCCCGCGCGGATCGCCTCGCCGATCATGGCATCGTCCTCTACCAGCAGCAGTCTCACGATGTGCGAAGTATGATCAATCGCGACTGCGATCGCGCAAGGAGCTCGATTGAGTGCCGTCGAACGTCTGGTGCAGGACGCGGCAA
>CATPBQ010000014.1 GCA_955652795.1 uncultured Steroidobacteraceae bacterium
CGCTCGTCGGCGTGATCCTCTCCCAGCACCCGGCCGCTGAAGTGATCGACCAGCAGGTAAGAGCGCGCATTGACCTCAGGAGGCTTGGGTATCGGGCCCGCCGCATGCGCAGGCAGGGTCGCGGCGGTGAGCGCCAGCGCGACCCAGGCGAGCGCGACGGTGAACAATGAGCGGACCACTGGTGCGGATCTTAACCCAAGCGCGACATAACAAGCGCCGCCTAAGTCTTACCGTGCCAACCGCTCGCGCGCTTCAGTCGACGGCCAGCCGGGCGTCGGGGATCCCGAGCGCTGCGAGCCGGGCGGTGAGCTGATCGAATTCCGCGACGCTGCCCACCGGGCCCAGGCGCACGCGGTACAGGCGTGATTTGCCGTCCAGCGGCGACACGATGAAGGCGCTGGCGAGTCCGGCGGCGTGCAGCCGCTCGAGCACGTGCTGCGCGTTGTGCGCATCGGCGAACGCGCCCGCCTGCACATACAGCGCGGGTGGCGGTGACTGCGCGCTGCGCGTCAGCTCGTCGGGCGCGCCCGGCGTCAGCGCCCGCACCTCCACGAGCGTGGTTCCCTCGCGGATCATGTCGAGCTTTGCGGCCGCCGTGTAGGACAGATCGATGAGGCGGTTGGCGACGAACGGGCCACGGTCGTTGATGCGCACTACGACGTTCCTGCCGTTGCGAAGATTGGTGACCCGCGCATAGGTCGGCAGCGGCAGGGTCTTGTGAGCCGCGCTCATGCCGTACATGTCGTAAGGCTCACCGTTCGAGGTGTTGCCGCCATGGAAGGTGGGGCCGTACCAGGACGCTACACCGCGTTCCAGGTAGCCGTCGGCGGCGGCCAGCACGAAGTAACGCCGGCCCAACACGTCGTAGAACGGCGGATTGCCGTGGGCGCTGCGCGGTTCGGAGCGCGGTACCGCATCGGGGATCGATTCAATGCCGGTCGGCGGCCGCGGCACGGGTACCGGCGCCGGTGCCGGCAGCGGCGCGCGTTGCGGCGGCGCGCGCCGTGTGAGCGTCGAGCACGCTGCCAGCAGCACGCACAGCGCGGCCGCGCTCAGCGCTGCGAGCGGCGCCGATGCGCGGCGCGCGGCCCTCACGGCGCGGCGTCGTGCACGCGCTGCGCGACGGCCTGTGCCAGCTCGTACACCGCCATGGCGTAGCGGGCGCTGGCGTTGTAGCGGGTGATCACGTAGAAATTATGGAAGCCGACCCGGTAGGCCGGACCATCGCGCTGCTCGGCGGAGATCAGCACCACGGGTGTGTCGGCCGGCACGCTCATCTCCACCCTCACGCCATGTGCGCCGAGGCTCTCCACGGTCCGGTCGAGCTCGAGATTGTGCGGCTCGATCTGGAAGCTCGGATCAGGCTCGAGCCGGGTCTCCGCCAGCACCGGGCCGCCTGCCACCCAGCCGTACTGGTGCAGGTAATTCGCGACGCTCGCCAGGATGTCGTCCCAGTCTGCCCACAGGTCGCGCCGCCGGTCGGTGTTGGCATCCACCGCATAGCGCCGGTAAGAGGAGGGCATGAACTGCGGCGCGCCCATCGCGCCGGCATAGGAGCCGGTGGCGGTGCGCGGGTTGAGCTGGTTTTCCTTCGCCAGCAGCAGGAACTGCTCGAGCTCCCCGCGGAAGTAGCTGTGGCGCGGCGGGTAATCGAACGCCAGCGTGGCGAGCGCATCCAGCACGCGATAGCGGCCGGTCTGGCGCCCGTAACGGGTCTCGACGCCGAGAATCGCCACCAGGTATTCGCACGGGACCTGGTACCGCGCGGAGATCTGCTCGAGCGTGTTCTTGTGATCGAGCCAGAAGCTTGTGCCCTCGCTGATGCGCTCGGCGCTCACGAAGTGATCGCGGTATTGCCACCACGGCGCGACCCGCTCGAGGGGACGGTTCATGATCTCGATGATCTTCGGCTGCGGTTGCGCGTCCTTCAGCAGGGCGCGCACGTCCTTGCGGTTGAGGCCGTCGCGGCTCACCACCTCGTTGACGAATTCCACGATCTCGGGGCGCTGCAGATCGAAGCCGGCCGCGGCCGCGTCGGCCGGCTGCGCGCCCACCGGAGCGCATGCGAGCGCGGCGAGCAGAGAGTAACGGCACTGGTTCAACGCCACGTGTTCGACTACGACCCGATGAGCTTGCGCCGTGAATACAGCGCCATGAGAATACCGAAGCCGGCGAGGAGCGTCACGACCGAGCTGCCTCCATAGCTCACCAGCGGCAGCGGCACGCCGACCACCGGCAGCAGTCCCGTGACCATACCCGCGTTGATGAACACGTACACGAAGAAGGTGAGCGCGAGACTGCCGGCCAGCAGACGCGCGAAGGTATCCTGGGTCTGGGTGGCGAGATAGATGGCGCGGCTGACGACGAACATGTACAGCATGAGCAGCAGCAGCAGGCCGAGGAGGCCGAACTCCTCGCCGATGACGGCGAAGATGAAGTCGGTGGAGCGCTCGGGGAGGAATTCGAGCTGTGCCTGGCTGCCGTTCATCCAGCCCTTGCCGAATACGCCGCCGGAGCCGATCGCAATCTGCGACTGGATGATGTGGTAGCCGGCGCCGAGTGGATCGGTCTGCGGGTTGAGAAACATGAGCACGCGCTTGCGCTGGTAGTCGTGCATGAAGCTCCAGCCGAACCAGGCGCCGACGGCGGCGAGCGCCAGCAACGCCACCATCACGCGCACGCGCAGCCCAGCGAGGATGATGACCAGCGCGCCGGCGATCGCGATGAGCCCGGCCGTGCCCAGGTCGGGCTGGATGGCCACCAGCCCCACGGGCACCAGGATCAGCACGCTGAGCAGTCCGAGCGACGTCCAGCCCGGCGGCAGCGGCCGCTCATGCAGGTACCAGGCGCACATCATCGGCACTGCGAGCTTCATCAGCTCGGACGGCTGGAAGCGGAACAGGCCGAGATTCAACCAGCGCTGCGCCCCCATGCCGATGTGGCCGATCGCGACGACGATGAGCAGCAGCAGGCACCCGAGCGCGTACATCCACGGCGTGCTACGGCGCAGGAAGTTCGGGTTCACGCGCGCCAGCAACAGCATGGCGATGGTGCCAAGCAGCAGCCGCAGCGCGGTGCGCACCACCGTGGCCGTGCTCTGGCCGGAGGCGCTGTACAGCACCACGAGCCCGAATGCGGCGATGAGCGCGAGGCCCACCACCAGCGGACCGTCGATCTGCAGCGCGAACAGCACACTCGCAGCGCCCGTTAGCGTGCGGCGCGTGCGTGAGCCGGAGGTGACTTCCTCGTAGATCATGTCTGCGGCTTGAGCTTCCCGTCCGCGCCGAGCAAGTAGGCGTCCAGCACCTTGCGGGCGATGGGCGCCGCGGCGCTCGCGCCCGCGCCGCCGTTCTCCTGCAGCACCGCCAGTGCGATGCGCGGCTCATCGGCAGGCGCGAAGGCGATGAACCAGGAATGATCGCGCAGGCGCTCGCTGATCAGCTTGGCGTTGTACTTCTCGTTCTGTCCGACCGTGAACACCTGGGCGGTACCGGTCTTGCCGGCAAAGGTATAGGCAGCATGCGCGCCGATCGCGGCCGCCGTGCCGCGCGTGGTGACACCGATCATGCCGTGCACCACACGCTGCCAGTCCTCGGGCGCGATGCCCGTCACCTCGCCCTCGGGAACCGCCGGGACCCGACGGATCTGCCCGCTGCGCGGATCGCGGTAGGCCGCGACCAGGCGTGGTTTCCAGATCTTGCCGCGGGTGGCGATGATGCTGGCGTAGTGCGCCAGCTGCAGCGGCGTCACCGTGAGATAACCCTGGCCGATGCCGAAGTTCACCGTCTCGCCCGGGAACCACACCCGGTCCGCCGGGCGCGAGAAGGCTTTCGCCTTCCATGCGCGCGAGGGCAGGATGCCGGGCTTCTCCCCGCCGATGTCGATACCGGTCCCCCTGCCGAAGCCGAACGGCGCCATGAACGTGGCGATCCGATCCACGCCCAGCAGGTCGGCGAGGCCGTAGAAGTAGACGTCACAGGAGCGCGCGATGGCATCATCGAGATCGACGCTGCCATGGTGCTCGTTGTGGTATTCGCGGAACACACGTGAGCTGCCCGGCAGGTGGAAGGCGCCGGCGCAGTAGCGGTGCGCCTGCGGGTCCACCACGTGATAGGTGAGCCCGGCGAGCGCGATCACCGGCTTCACGGTCGAGCCCGGCGGATAGGTGCCGCGCAGCGCGCGGTTGAACAGCGGATGGTCGATGTCGCTTTGCAGGACGCCGTACTCGCTCGCGGTTATGCCGCGGCCGAACATCGTCGGATCGAAGCCCGGCAGGCTGACGAGCGCGATCACGTCGCCGTTGTTCGGATCGAGCGCCACGACCGCACCGCGATGCCCGGCGAGCGCGGCCTCGGCGGTGCGCTGCACCTTGAGGTCGATGGACAGCAGCAGATCCTCGCCCGCTCCCGGTGCCTTGGTGCGCAGGTTGGGGACGAACGCACCCTGGCGCTCCACCGAGCGTCCCTGCGCGTTGACGAGAACCTCGCGAAAGCCGTTGGCGCCATGCAGCTCGTGCTCGTAGGCACTCTCGACGCCGAGCTTGCCGATGAGGGACGTGCCGGCGTAGGCGGCGCGGTCGATGTGCTTCAGATCCTGCTCGCTGATGGCGCCCACGTAGCCGAGCGCGTGCACCGCCAGCTCGGCGTTCGGGTACCAGCGGGTCTGGCGTGTCTTGATATCCAGGCCCGGAAATTCGAAGCGCCGCACGGCGAAGCGCGCGACGTCCTCGTCCGACATGCGCAGGCGGATCGGCACGCTGTCGAAGCGGCGGCTCGAACCGATGGTGCGCTCGAGCTCATCAACGTCTTCGGCACGGATGAGATCGAGCTGCGCCAGGCGCGTGAGGGTCTGCTGCATGTCCGGCACTTCTTCCGGCACCAGTTCCAGCTGGTAGGCGGGCTGGTTGCCCGCGATCACCTCGCCGTTGCGGTCGAGGATCAGCCCGCGCGCCGCCGGGATCGGCTCGTTGCGTACCCGGTTACCCTGGGAGAGCTCCGCGTAGTAATCGTGACGCGACACCTGCAGCACGAACAGGCGCACGATCAGGCCGACGGTCGCCAGTCCCATGATCGCGACGCAAATGAGCGCGCGCTGATCGAAGAGGCGCTGTTCCCGCCAGTGATCCTTGATGCGCACCGCCGGCATGGCTAGAACCCGTCAGAACCCTTCAGGCCACGATAGTTCCGCTCACGCGTGCCCGCGCGAGCCGGAGGCCAGTATGGCGGCCACGGGCGGCCAGATCAGTGCGCCGGTCACGGTGTGGACCCAGCGCAGCGGGCTCGTGACCGGGTGGCCGCTCCAGCCGTCGATCGCGAACAGCACGAACTCGTAAACGGCCAGCGCCGCGAACACGATCAGCGCCTGCTGGAACGCGGGCTTGGAGCGGATGCGCTGGTGCTCGCGCACGCCGATGTAGGTGACGAGCGCCAGCGCCAGCGCGTGCTGCCCCAGCACCGGCCCCTGGAAGACATCGAGCATGAGGCCGGCGAAGAACCCCAGGGCGATGCCGCCGGTGCGCGGGGCGTTCACCGACCAGAACAGCACCGCGAGCACCAGGAACGCCGGCCGCAGGACGTCGAGCCAAGGCGGCAGCGGCAGCACCGTGAGCATGAGTGCCACGAACGCCGTGAACAGGATGCGGCCGCGGCCTGGCGCATTCACTGATGCTCCTTGGACTGCGAAGCGTCCGGCTGCGGCGTGGCGGGCTGCGGCGTGGCGGGCTGCGGCGTGGCGGGCTGCGGTGCGGCAGCCTTCGGTTCGGTAGCCTGCGATTCGGCAGGTTGCTTTCGCGGCACAGCCGACTGCGGTCGCGGCGGGGCGGGCTGCGGTTGCATGGAGGGGGTGCCGCTCTTGAGCTCACCCAGGGAATCGCCCGTGGGCGTGGGCGCTGCCGGGTGGTCCGCGCGGAACCATACCAGCGTGACCTCGCTGTCGGTGTCGATGTGCGCCAGCGGCGCAGCCCGCACCTGCGCCAGCGGCTGCACCGCGTCGCGGTGTACCTCAGTGACGCGCGCCACCGGATAGCCTTGCGGAAACACGCCCCCGAGGCCCGAGGTGACCAGCAGATCACCGCTTTGGATGTCCGCATTGGCCGGCAGGTAGGGCAGCGCGAGTGAAGTGGCGTCGCCTGCGCCGACGGCGATGGTGCGCAGACCCGTGCGCTCGATGCGCACCGGAACCCCGTGCTCCGGGTCGGTGATCAGGATGACTTCCGCGCTCCAGGGGCCTACGTGCGTCGTCTGGCCGATCAGTCCCCGATCATCGAGCACCGCTTGTGCCTTGAAGACCCCGTTGACCGCCCCGCGGTCGATGAGGAGGCGCTGCCTGAGGCTGCTCAGCTGGATGTTGACGATCTCCGCGGCGAGCCAGCGGTCGGCGACCGGTGGCAGGGCCGCACGCAGTCCGCGCAGCTCGCCGATCTCGCGCGCCAGGGCCTCGTAACGCATCGAGCGCAACTCGAGGTCGCGCTGCCCGGCGCGCAGGCGTGCATTCTCAGCCTGCAGCCGCTCGCGGCTCTCGAAGCTCTCCCTGATCCAAGCCCAGGCGGCGGGCGGGGAGTTCACCGCGAGCTGGATGGGGTACGCGGCGGCCTGCAGCACGTAGCGCACCCGCTCGAGGTAGTGCTGGCGCTGATCGAGGTACATGGCGACGACCGCCAGCGCGGCGTACAGCGTGAAGTGAAAGCCGGGAGAGCCGCCCCGCCCCTGCAGCGGCCTGCCGGCTGCTGTCCCGAAGGCGGCCACTCAGGCTCGCGCGCTCCTTGCGCTACTCAAGGCCGAAGTGTCCCGGGCCCAGCTCGTCCATCAGCTCGAGAATGCGCCCGCCACCGCGTGCCACGCACGTCAGGGGGTCATCCGCCACGACGACCGGCAGGCCGGTCTCCTCGGTGAGCAGCTTGTCGATATCGCGCAGCAGCGCGCCGCCGCCCGTGAGCACGATGCCGCGCTCGGCGACGTCCGCGCCCAGCTCCGGCGGAGTCTGCTCGAGCGCCTGCTTCACGGCGCTCACGATGCTCTGCAGCGGCTCCTGCAGCGCCTCGAGGATCTCGTTGCTGTTCAGCGTGAAGCTGCGCGGCACGCCCTCGGAGAGGTTGCGGCCTTTCACCGACAGTTCGCGCACCTGCTGACCGGGGTAGGCCGAACCGATTTCGATCTTGATGCGCTCGGAGGTCGCCTCGCCGATGAGGATGCCGTAGTTGCGGCGCACGTAGTTCATGATCGCCTCGTCCATGCGATCGCCGCCGATGCGTGCGGAGTTGGCGTACACCACGCCATTCAGCGACAGCACGGCTACCTCGGAGGTGCCGCCGCCGATATCGAGCACCATCGAGCCGCGCGCCTCGTGCACCGGCAGTCCCGCGCCCACCGCCGCCGCCATCGGCTCACTCACGATCGCCACGTTGCGCGCGCCTGCGCCTTCGGCCGACTCGCGGATCGCGCGCCGCTCCACCTGCGTCGAACCGAACGGCACGCACACCAGCACGCGCGGCGAGGGCTTGAAGGTGCGGTTGCCGTGCACCTTGTTGATGAAGAACTGCAGCATCTTCTCGGTGTAGGTGAAGTCGGCGATCACACCGTCCTTCATGGGACGCACGGCCGTGATGTGCCCGGGCGTGCGCCCGAGCATGGCCTTGGCTTCGGTGCCGACGGCGACGATCACCTTGCCTCTGCGCCCGGGCTCGTCCTGCACCGCGACCACCGAGGGTTCGTTGAGCACGATGCCCTTGTCGCGCACATAGATCAGGGTGTTCGCCGTACCCAGATCGATCGACAGATCGCTGGAAAAATAACCGCGCAGGCGTTTGAACATGAAGCGACCGGGAATGAGCGGCGGGAGACGCCGAAAGTGGCGCGTAATCTAGCAACCGACAGGACATTGAGCAAGGCAACATGTATGATTTTGCGCTGGTTTTCTCACTTCGCCACGCGCGCCGCGAACCTCCCATGACCCTCACACGCGAGCAGATCGCAAGCATCGCCGCCCTGGCGCGGCTCGACCTGAGCTCATCCGAGATCCCGGTGTACCAGGACAGCCTGTCGCGGATTCTCGACTTCGTCGGCGCCCTGGATCGCGCCGACACCACCGACGTCGCCCCGATGTCGCATCCGCTTCCCGGTCTGTCGCAGCGTCTGCGGCCGGACGTGGTGACCGAGCAGGACCGCCACGAGCAGTATCAGGTGAACGCGCCCCAGGTCGCCGCCGGCCTGTACCTCGTGCCCAAGGTCATCGAGTGAGGCACGCGTGAGCGATTGGCACACC
>CATPBQ010000015.1 GCA_955652795.1 uncultured Steroidobacteraceae bacterium
CGCCCGGATAGTTGCGACCGAGGGCGTGCGCGGCGCGGTTTTCCGAGGACATCAACGCCAGGTGCAGCAGGTCGCCACGCGACAGCGTGGTTCCGGGAGCGAGGCGCGAGACCGCGCGACTGCGCTGATTGCGGTCCTCGGTGGTGATCTCGAGCTGCTCATCGAGCGGCTGCGCGGCGTCCATGACGACCAGGGCGGTCATGAGCTTGGTGATCGAGGCGATGGGCAGGGCGATGTCCGAGCGGCGCGAATAGAGCACCGAGGAGTGTGTGGTGTCCAGAACCAGAGCGGCGCTCGAGCGCAGCGAGGGCGCCGCCAGCGAGGCGCGCCCGGCGTACTTCAGGTGTACCGGCAACGCCGTGCCGCCGGATATGGTGGCGGCGTGGCAGGCCGCAGCGGCCAGCAGCAGGCCGGCGAATGCCGTGGCCGGTAAGCCCAGCTTCATAGACTGCCGTAACCCCGCTGTCTTTTTCATGAGACTATCAGACCATCCCTTATGTCACGGATGCGTGACGGATTCTTGGATTTTTCGCGCCGGACCAACTAGGTAAGTATTTTCCCTCACGTCATAACTGAGCTGGTGCGGACATAACATCCGGGGCGCGTGACGCACTCCACGTACCTCGCGCCCGCTGCGCTAGCGCGGCCACAACCACCCGAACGTTCCCGCCGTGAGCAGGCCGTAGATCAGGCCGTCGAGGCACCCCTTCAGCGTCAGGCGCCATGAGCGCCGGTACCAGATGGACAGCTCGCACAGCGCGAGCGAATAGGCGATGAACGTGGTCGCGCCCACGATCTGGAACACGCGCATGTAGGGGGTGCCGACGGGCAATGTCCGGCTGGCGATGTACGCCACGAAAATGCCGACCACGATCAGGAACACGAACCACTGCGCCAGGGGTCGGCGCATGGAAATCGGGCCGTTGGGCATCACGGTCAGCACGGCCACCGGACCTTGCTTCATTTTTTCCTTGAACTCGGGCGACCTCATCTCCTGCATGCCGGCGGCGCGCGGGATGAAGTAATCCCCCGGTGGGATGGCGAATGGCCGCAGGGCATTGAGCAGGTCCGCCTCCCTGGGCACCTTGGGGAAGTCGCTCTTGTGCCAGAGCGGCGCCATGTGGATCACCGAGCTCGCCAGAAACACGATCACCGCCGAGAGCAGGATCGGCAGCCACAGCGACAGCACACTGATCATGGAAACTCCCCTCTATTCTTATGGTTCGAGACTGACGTGGCCGGCGCAGGCGACCGGCGACGCCGGGGGAACTTTAACTAAACGCGCCCCGCCTGACCAAATTCCGCGGCCTGGCGCACCTGCCCCGTCGAGGCTCGCGCTATACCCCCTCGAGGCGCTCGCCGACCCGCGGCGCGTCCCCAGCGCGCCCCGGCGACCCCCCGATCGGGCTTGCGCCGGCCCCCTCGGAAGGGGCATGTCGCCCTGGACGAGGTGAGCGCAAGCTACTGTTTGAAAAGCGCAAATGCCGACCCCTCCCCGCGGAACTCCCCGGGGATTTAGCACTCTGATGAGGCGACTGCTAGAATGCCCATCCAAGCCACGGGAGATCCCATGTCCGCAGGTACAGGTACCGCATTGGTTGCCCGCCTCGGCGACCAGGCTTTGGCCGGTCCCCTGGGGAGTCTCGACGCTTACCTCGAGCGGGTGAGCCGTATTCCCGTCCTGTCGCGCGAGCAGGAGCACGCGCTCGCCGAGCGCTTCCGCTCAGCCGGCGACCTCGCCGCCGCGCGGCAGCTGGTGCTGTCGCATCTGAGGTTCGTGGTGCACATCGCGCGCGGCTACAGCGGCTACGGACTGCCCATCGGTGACCTCATCCAGGAGGGCAACGTCGGCCTCATGAAGGCCGTCAAGCGCTTCGACCCCAGCCTCAACGTCCGGCTGGTGTCGTTCGCGGTCCACTGGATTCGCGCCGAGATTCACGAGTACGTGCTGCGCAACTGGCGGCTGGTGAAGATCGCCACGACCAAGGCGCAGCGCAAGCTGTTCTTCAACCTGCGCCGCCTGAAAAAGAACCTCACCTGGCTGTCGGCGGAGGAAACCGCCGCCGTGGCGCGTGACCTGGGCGTGACCGTGGCCGAAGTCACCGAGATGGAGAAGCGCCTCGCGGCACGCGACCTGTCGTTCGATCCGGCGCCGGACACCGACGACGAGGAAGCCTACAGCCCGGCCGCCTACCTGCCTGCCCCGGATGCCGATCCCGCCGGGCAGGTGCAAGAGGCGGAAAGCGCCGACGACTCCACGGATCGCTTGCACGGTGCGCTGAGCCGCCTCGATGAGCGCAGCCGCGACATCGTGCAGCGGCGCTGGATGTCGGAAGACAAGGCCACCCTGCACCAGCTCGCCGACAAGTACGGCGTGTCCGCGGAACGCATCCGCCAGATCGAGTCGAGCGCGCTCGGCAAGCTTCGCGGCCTGATGGCCGCCTGAAGCCCCGGCCGCGGCGAGCTTGAGTTGCGAGGCGCGCGCGCCGCGGGTAGCGTTTCGCGCATGCGCAGCGTGACCGACTGGCTCGGCGAGTACGGGGTGAGCCACCAGAACCCCGTCAACAAGCTCCTGCACTGGATCTGCGTGCCGCCCATCGTGCTGGCGGTGCTAGGCCTGCTGTGGTCGGCGCCGGTACCGGCGGCGTTTGCGGATGTCTCGCCATGGCTCAACTGGGCGACGCTCGCCGCCGCGGTGGCGCTCGTTTATTACCTGGTGCTCTCCCCGGCGCTCGCCGTGGGAGTGCTGATCGCCTTCATCGTGCTGTTGTTGATCACGCAGCGCCTCGCGCAGCTGCCGTGGCCGCTGTGGGTCACGTCAGGGGTGATTTTCGTCGTCGCCTGGATCGGGCAGTTCGTCGGCCACGCGGTGGAGGGCAAGCGCCCGTCGTTCTTCAAGGACCTGCAGTTTCTGCTGATCGGTCCGTTGTGGCTGCTGGCCGCGGCCTATCGGCGCTTCAGCGTGCCGTACTGAAGAGCCCCGCGCCGCACGGCGAATCTCACGCGGCGCGCGGCGAATCTTTAGTTGAGCGCGCTCCCGTGCGCCGCTGCCCTCACCGCCACAGCCACCTGTTCGTGAAGCTGCTTGTCGAGCGGGTCGGGGACCAGCTCATCCCCGCGCGCGAGCCCGGCGATGGTATCGGCCGCGGCCATCAGCATCGCGTCCGAGAAGCATCGCGCGCGCGCATCGAGCGCGCCTTTGAACAGTCCCGGGAAGGCCAGCAGGTTATTGATCCCCTTGCCGTCGGCGGCGAAGGCGGCACCCTGCTCGCGCGCCACCAGCGGCTCGATTTCCGGATCCGGGTTCGACAACGCGAAAATCACCTGACCCTTCCTCACCCACTGCGGCTTGATGAGGCCCTTGACGCCGGTCGTGGCGATCACGATGTCCGCGCGCTGCATGAGGGACTCGAGCGTCACGCCCTCGCCGCCCAAGGCGATGAGCCGCGTCACGGCGCCCGGGTGGCGGTCGGTGCCGAGCACCCGCTGCACACCATAGGCACGCAGCAGGCGCACGATCCCGCTGCCGGCGGCTCCGAGGCCGATCTGCCCGACGGTGCTGTGGCGCAGCTCGACACCCGAGCGGCGCGCGGCGTTGATGAGGGCGGCGAGCGTGACCACCGCGGTGCCGTGCTGGTCATCGTGCAGCACCGGCTTGTGCAGGCGCGCCTGCAGCAGCTGCTCGATTTCGAAACACTCGGGAGCGGCGAAGTCCTCGAGCTGGATGGCACCGAAAGAAGTCTCGATCCCCGCGACGATGTCCGCCACGCGCGCCGGCTGCGTCTCGTTGATGAGGATCGGCACGCCCGTGATGCCGACCAGGTCCGCAAACAACGCGGCCTTCCCCTCCATGACCGGCAGCCCGGCAAGGGCACCGATGTTGCCCAGGCCCAGGACCGCCGTGCCATTGGTGACAATGGCGACGGTGCGGCCGAGCGCGGTGAAATCCAGCGCCGCCTGCGGATCCTTCTGGATGGCAAGGCACACGCGCGCCACGCCCGGCGTGTAGACATCGCGCAGCACCTGCCGGGTGTTGATCGGCAGGCTCGCCGCGGTGCGGATCTTGCCGCCGCGATGGCGATTGAATACCCGGTCTGACTTGCCGACGAAGCGCGCGGTCGGCAGTTGCCCGATGCGCTCATACAGCGAGCGGTCCGCTTCCTCGTCCATCTCGAGCGTGATCTCCCAGAGCGTGCGGCCCTGGTCGCGCCGCAGCGTCGTCAGGTGCTCGATGGCCAGTCCCGCATCCGCGATCACCTGCAGCACTTTCACCAGGCTCCCGGGCTGGTGGATGGTCTCGACCAGGAGAATTTCCGGGATCTTCATGCCGCAAGCCTGCACCAAGCTCCGCCGTGATTCCACCTGCGGCAGATGCGGATGTCGCGTCGCGTCGATACCCGCTATCATGCGCGCCCCCGACGGGGAGCCCCGTTCCCAGGAGAGCACCGTGGCCAAAGCCGCCGGTTCCACCAACGCTGCCGCCGGCGACGCGGCACGCGCCGCGATCGACCCGCTGGATCTGTACGCAGTACGCGCCGCGCTCTCGGACGAGGAGCGCCTGGTGCAGGAGTCGGTCGCGCGGCTGGTCGATGCCGAGGTCCTGCCCCTCATCCAGCGCTGCTTCGAGGAGCACCGCTTTCCGAAGGAGTTGGTCCCCCATCTCGCCTCCCTGGGGCTTCTGGGCTCCTCACTGACCGGTCACGGCTGCGCGGGACTCAACGCGGTCTGCTACGGCCTCATCTGCCAGGAGCTGGAGCGTGGGGATTCGGGCATCCGCAGCTTCGTCTCGGTGCAGTCGTCCTTGTGCATGTACCCGATCTGGGCCTTCGGCTCCGAAGAGCAGAAGCTCAGGTACCTGCCCGGCATGGCGCGCGGGGAGCTCATCGGCTGCTTCGGTCTCACCGAGCCGCACGGCGGATCGGATCCCGCCAACATGAAGACCCATGCCAAAAAGCGCGGCACCGACTGGGTACTGAACGGCTCGAAGATGTGGATCACCAACGGGACGCTCGCCGATCTGGCGGTGGTGTGGGCCATGACGCCCGAGGGCATCCGCGGCTTTCTGGTCGAGAAAGGCACGCCCGGGTTCTCGGCCCCCGAAATCCAGCACAAGTTCTCCCTGCGCGCGTCCGTCACTTCCGCTCTGTTCTTCGACAACGTCGTGGTGCCCGAGGAGCGCGTGTTGCCTGGCGTGCGCGGACTGAAGGGCCCGCTGTCCTGCCTCACGCAGGCGCGCTACGGCATCGCCTGGGGAGTCATCGGGGCGGCGCAGGCCTGCCTCAGGCAACTGCTGGATTACACCGCCACCCGCACGGTGTTCGGCCGGCCGCTTGCCGCAAACCAGACCATCCAGGTGCGGCTCGCCGACATGGCCCGGCGCATCACCACCGCGCAACTGCTGGCGCTGCAGCTCGGACGCCTGAAGGACGCGGGCGCCATGCAGCCGGCGCACGTCTCGCTTGCCAAGTGGAACAACACTCGCATGGCGCTCGATGTTGCCCGCGACTGCCGTGACATGCTGGGCGGCGCCGGAATCAGCGCCGAGTACGCACCCATCCGCCACATGCTCAATCTCGAGAGCGTCATCACCTACGAAGGCACCGAGACCATTCACCAGCTCACCATCGGGCGCGAGCTCACCGGGCTCAACGCGTTCTGAGGCTCCCGCCGCCGCTCACCGTCAACTCGCGGTCATCACCGCCGGACGCGCCAGGTAGAACCCGACAGCGATGATGATCAGGTAGGCGAGCAGGATGAAAGTCCAGCCCATGTTGTGGCGGATGACATCGCCCTCCTTGCGCACGAACTTGCTGGTGGATACCCCGACACTCGCGGTTTGCGGCGCAATCGGTTTGCCGATTTCCGCGCCGACTGAATTCAGGGTCGGCAGCAGCAGCGGTTGCATGCCGAGCTGCACGCCGACCAGCGCCTGGAACTTGCCGAACATGGCATTGGTCGAGGTATTCGAGCCCGACAGGGCCACGCCGATGAAGCCGAGTATCGGTGCGACGATGATGAAAGCGCTGCCCATGCTCGAGAAGCCCTTGGCGAGGGAGGCCGCCATGCCGGAATAATTGAAGGTGTATGCCAGCCCGAAGATGAAAACCCCGACCAGACAAGCGCCCCACATCTGGTGGAAGGTACGCCGGAATACTTCCCCGACCTGGACTCCCTTCAGCTTGCCCATCGCCGTCAGCAACAGCGCGACGAGGATCCACGACACCAGGATGGCGGTGCCGCCGATATAGGGGGCGAAATTGAACACTGCGCTCACATTGCCCTTGGCGGGACAGGTGCTCGCGAGCGCCGAGCAGGCGATGGCCTGGGTCTTGAACCAGCTCACCTTCGGCAGCGGCGACCACGGGCCCGTCCAGGCCGCCACCACCAGCAACAGCACGGCGAACGGCATCCAGGCCTGCAGCACTTCGCCGGGCTTCAGTCCGTGTCCGCGCGTCTGCGTGGTCGCCGCCGCCGCCGCGCTGACCGGCACACCGCCGTAGCCCAGCACGGTCTTCGGCTGCCAGACTTTGAGCAGCGCGAGCAGCGCGATGAAGCAGACGATGGCGCCGGTGATATCGGGCAGATACGGCCCCAGGTGACGTGCCACCGGATACTGGCCCGCGATATAACCGAGCGAGCCGACCACGGCGAGCGGCCAGCCGCCTTTCATTCCTTCCTTGCCGGAGACCAGGTACAACAGTACCCACGGGGGCGCCAGCGCCAGCACCGCGACCACGGTGCCGACCGAGCCCGACAGCGCCAGCAGCGGATAACCGGTCACGGCGGCGAGCGCGATGATCGGTGCGCCGAGCGCGCCGTAGGAGACCGGCGCGTTATTGGCAATCGCCGCGACGCGGATCGCGTTGAGGTCGGAGATGCCCAGGGAGATCAGGATCGGCGCCACCACCGCCCACGGGTAGCCGAAACCGACCAGGCCTTCGAGCAGCGCTCCGAATGCCCACGCGAACAGCATCGTCTGCACGCGTACGTCCATGCCGCCCAGCGCGATGAGCCAGCGGCGGAAATTCTCGAACAGGCCGCTCACCGACATCGTGTTGAACAGCACCATGCCCCACAGGGTGATCCAGTCGACGTTCCACACCCCAGTCGCCGCGCCATACAGGTAGGCGTGGCTGCCGTTGTCGAGCGGCATCTTCCACACCCAGGCTGCGAGCGCGAAGGTGATGATCGAGCCGAGCAGCGTCGCGAGCCAGGCCGGCACGCGGAACACGGCGAGCATGACCAGCAGGGAAACCACGGGAATCAGCGCCACCAGGCAGGTGAGCGTCAGGTTGTCGAGCGGGTCTATCAGTTGCGTGAACATGATTGCTCCCTCGATGTGCGGCGCGGCGTGTGGGGCGTGTTATGTGTCGACGTCGCCGCGGTTTGATTGTTGTATTTGCGACTGCTCCTCGAGACAACACCGGCGCCTGCCGCGCGGGTTGACTTTTACAACCTAGCACGCGCGGCGAGCCGGCTCAACGGCCGTCCGCGGGACGGCCAGGCGACTCGATTGCGCCGGCGGCGGCTCAGCTAGCTTTCTTCATCTCGGCTGCGATCTTCTCGGTC
>CATPBQ010000016.1 GCA_955652795.1 uncultured Steroidobacteraceae bacterium
CCCGCGGCACGGTCCCCGAGGCGGGCGACCCGGCCGCCGACGGTCACGCGGCCGGCGCGGATCCACTCCTCGATGGTGCGCCGCGACCCCAGGCCCGCCGCCGCCAGCAGCTTCTGCAATCTGATCATGCGATCATAACAGGCGCTCTTAAGCAGATACCCCGGCGATCCTTGTGGGTGCAATCAAAGGGAGCGTAGAAGGACGTCATGATCTACGACAACATACTCGGCACGATCGGCAGGACCCCGATCGTCGGAATCCAGCGCCTCGCACCGCGGCACGTCACCATGTACGTGAAGTGCGAGTTCTTCAATCCGCTCGCATCCGTCAAGGACCGCCTCGCGATCGCCATCATCGAGGACGCCGAGCGCAGCGGCGCGCTCAAGCCCGGCCAGACGGTGGTCGAGGCCACCTCGGGCAACACCGGCATCGCGCTCGCCATGGTCTGCGCGGCCAAGGGCTATCCGTTCGTCGCCACCATGGCCGAGTCGTTCTCGGTCGAGCGGCGCAAGATCATGCGCCTGATGGGCGCCAAGGTGATCCTCACGCCCGCCGCCGAGCGCGGCAGCGGCATGGTGCGTAAAGCCGCGGAACTTGCGAAGAAGCATGGCTGGTTCCTCGCGCGGCAGTTCGAAAACGAGGCCAACCCGGCCTACCACCGCAACACCACGGGGCCTGAGATCCTGCAGGACTTCGCCGGCAGGCGGCTCGATTACTTCGTCACCGGCTGGGGCACCGGAGGCACGCTGACCGGGGCGGGGGAGATGCTGCGGCTGGCGCGGCCGCAGGTGCAGATCATCGCCTCGGAGCCCGCGGGTGCGGCGCTGCTGTCGGGCAAGCCGTTCACGCCGCACAAGATCCAGGGCTGGACGCCGGACTTCGTGCCAGCGGTCCTGAAGCGCGAAGTGCCGCACCGGATCGTGACGGTTACGGACACGGAGGCGGTGGAAAGCGCGCGCGCCCTCGCCCGCAGCGAGGGCATTTTCTGCGGCATCTCCTCGGGCGCGACCTTTGCCGCGGCTCTCACGGTCGCCGGCGAGGCTCCCCAGGGCTCGGTGATTCTCGCCATGCTCCCGGACACCGCCGAGCGCTACCTGTCCACGGTGCTGTTCGAAGGGATCGCCGAGGGCGGCGATCCGGAGCCTTAGAGCAGACGCTCGGGCGATCCAGGTCCGCCGCGGGTGCCGATCCGATGGATGCGCGCCAGTACGCCTCGTTGCCCGACCCTTTTCCCATGTGGCGCGGCGGGGTGCTGCACGGCGCGCGCATCGCCTATGAAACCTGGGGCCGGCTGAATGCGGCGCGCGACAATGCGCTGCTGCTGTTCACCGGCCTCTCGCCTCCGGCTCACGCCGCCTCTTCCCCCGCCGATCCGAGCGATGGGTGGTGGCAGGGAATGGTGGGGCCGCGACTGGCCATCGACACCGAGCGCTTCTTCGTCATCTGCGTCAACTCCCTCGGCAGCTGCTTCGGATCGTCCGGGCCGGCTTCGATCGATCCGGCGACCGGCAAGCCCTATCGGCTGACGTTTCCGGATCTCTCGGTCGAGGACATCGCGCGCGCGGGTTTCGAGACCGTGCGCTCGCTCGGCATCGAGCGCCTCGACACCGTCATGGGCCCCTCGCTCGGGGGCATGGTGGTGCTCGCGTACGCGGCGCAGTTTCCCGGCGCCGCGCGGCGGCTGGTGTGTATCTCGGGGACCGCCGCCGCGGCGCCCTTCGCTATTGCGCTGCGCTCGATCCAGCGCGAAGCGATCACCCATGATCCGGACTGGCAGCACGGCAACTACAGCGCCGAGCGCCCGCCGGTCACGGGCCAGCGCCTGGCGCGCAAGCTCGGCACGGTGACTTACCGTTCCGCCGCGGAATGGCAGCAGCGCTTCGGACGCCAGCCGATCCGCGAGGAGATGAAGAGCGCCGATCCGTTCGCGTCCGAGTTCGCGGTGCAGGGATACCTGGAAGCTCTGGCGCAGCGCTTCGTCAGCGCCTTCGACGCCAACTGCTACCTGTACATTTCGCGCTCCATGGATCGCTTCGATCTGAGCGCGCACGGGGAGCCGGTGAGCGTGTTGCGGCGCACCGCGCTGAAAGCCGCGCTCGTGATCGGCGTGCAGACGGACCTGCTCTTCTCGGTGAGCGAGCAGCAGGCCGTCGCGAGCTCGCTCGCGGCCGCAGGCATCGCCACGCACTTTGCCCAGCTCCCCTGCATCGAGGGACACGACGCCTTTCTGATCGACCTCGACACCTTCGGGCGCGAAATCGGCGCTTTTTTGCGCGCCGGATGAGGGGCGCCGTAGCTCGCCCTGGCGGCGCGGTTTACCTTATGTGAGGCTTGCGGCGTAATGTGATGCTTGCGGCGTAAGCGCAAGCTAAAGGTCGTCGGGAAATAAGTTCAGTGACTGCAGCACAGCGCGCCGGGCAAGGCATAATGCGCGGGCCGAAACTAAAATAACAGAATCGTCGAGGTCAGCAGTGGAACGCCGACTGCATACAAGACACCGGGCGCGCACCGTCGTCTATATCACCGTTCCGGGCGGAAGCCGCAAGCTCTGCAAGGCGGTCAATCTGAGCGCGACCGGCGTTTTCATCGAGACGTCGAACCTGGGGCTGCGCAAGGGGCAGCAGGTCGTGCTGTCCTTCGCCATCAGTCTCGGCGTCATCACCAAGCTGCATCGGCGCACGGCCGTGGTCGCGCACGTCTCGCGCGGCGGCACCGGGCTCATGATGGAGACCTACGCCCAGGCCTCGAGCTGAATCCTGCGGCGCGGCCGCCTGCCCGATCGGACCGATGGGTGGCTCGCCTGGCACCCGAAGAAATCCCCGCTCTGCTACCCTGCTGATGGGAAGAGCCTCGCATGAACCCACAACCGTCTCTCTCGCGCCGGCGCCTGCTCAAGGGGCTCGCGCTCGCGGTATCGCTCGCTCCGCTGGCGGGGAGCCGCGTGCGCTCAGCCCCTGCGGCGGATGCGCCCCTGCTCGCGATCAGCGCGCCCGAAGCGCGGGCGGTGAAATACGTCGAGGACGCGCGGCAGGCGAGTGCCGCGACTGCGGGAAGCAATTGCGCCAACTGCGGCCTGTACCAGGGCCCCTCGGGTTCCGCGCAGGGGCCGTGCCAGCTGTTCACCGGCAAGCAGGTGAAGGCCGCCGGGTGGTGCACGGCGTGGGCGCCGCAGATGTGAAGCAGTGACGCCAGCGCGTCAGTCGTAACAGGGACCGACCTCACGCACTTCAATCGTGGCCCATTGCGCCGCCGGACACTCTGCGGCGAAGCTGAGCGCCTGCTCGCGGGTCGCGCAGTCGAGCAGGAAGAAACCGCCGATCAGCTCTTTGGATTCGGTGAACGGACCATCGGTCACGCTGCGCCTGCCGGCGCGCATGTTGAGTCGCACCGACTCGGCGCGCAGCGAGTTGCTCTCGAGCAGGACACCCCGCGCCTTCAGGCCCGCGGTGTACTCGAGCATCCGCTCGTAGACCGCAGCACCCTCCTGCGGCGAACGCAGCCGCCGCTGCCCCTGCGGTTCCACGATCAACAGCATGTACGGCATGAAGCTCTCCGATAGATAAGGGTTCGGGTTCGCCCGCTGTCGTGCGCCGGCGCGGCGCGCTACGGCGCGCCTGCGCGCCGGCAGGCGGCGGCACGATCCAGCAGCAAGCGACTCTCGCGCACGTTGTGCGTCAGCGTCGCCGCGCGCTCGAACTCGCCGCGTGCCTCCTCGTAACGGCCGAGCTTCGCCAGCAGGTCCCCGCGCACGCTCGGCAGCAGGTGATAGGACTCAAGCGAGCCTTGCGCCGCAAGCTGGTCGGCGAGCTCGAGGCCCGCTGCCGGCCCGTAGGCCATGGCCACGGCGACCGCCCGGTTCAACTCCACCACGGGCGAGGGCGTGAGGCGCGCCAGCTCATCGTAGAGCGCGGTGATGTACACCCAGTCCGTGTCCGCCCCGGTCGCGGCGCGCGCGTGACAGGCGGCGATCGCCGCCTGCAGGAGGTACGGTCCACGCGTCTCGCCGAGCGCCTCGCCACGCGCCAGCGCCAACAATCCGCGGTGAATGAGCAGCCGATCCCAGAGTGTGCGGTTCTGCTCCATGAGCAGGACCGGCTCGCCCTGCGGCCCGAGGCGTGCGCGAATGCGCGAGGCCTGCATCTCCATCAGCGCCACCAGTCCGTGAACTTCCGGCTCCCGCGGCGCGAGCTCGGCGAGGATGCGACCGATCCGTAGCGCCTCTTCGCACAGCGCCGGCCGCATCCAGTCCTTGCCCGCGGTGGCGGAATAGCCCTCGTTGAACACCAGGTAGATGACTTCGAGCACCGAGGACAGCCGCGCGGCGAGCTCACTGCGCCGCGGGATCTCGAACGGGACGTGCGCGTCGCTGAGCGTGCGCTTGGCCCGCACGATGCGCTGCGCGATGGTGGGTTCCGGTACCAGGAACGCGCGCGCGATCTCCTGCGTGGTCAATCCCGCCAGCAGCCGCAGGGTGAGCGCGGTGCGAGCCTCGGTGGACAACAGCGGATGGCAGGCAATGAATATGAGCCGCAGCAGATCATCGCCGATCTCGTCATCCGCGCTCGCCTCCAGCTTCCCGCCGTTCGTCTGCTGTTCCATCTGCAGCTCGTGACCGAGCACCTCATGCTTGCGCGCGAGCATGCGTTCGCGCCGCAGATGATCGAAGGCGCGATGCCTGGCGGTCGCCATGAGCCAGGCGCCGGGATTGTCCGGGATCCCTGAGCGCGGCCATTGCTCGAGCGCCGTAACGAGCGCGTCCTGCGCCAGTTCCTCGGCCACGCCCACGTCGCGCACCAGGCGCGCGAGGCCCGCGATGAGCCGCCCGGACTCGATCCTCCAGAGCGCGTCGATGGTGCGATGGGCATCCGTGGCCGTCATGGCCACGGATGACACCATCGTCGCCCGGGCGGTGCAAGCCAGGATCACTCACGCGCTCTTGCGGGCCGCAGCGGTCACGGCCTCCAGGGGTTTCGCGCAGTTGATCATCCAGGGAGTGCCGAACCGGTCGGTGCACATGCCGAAGCGATGCGCCCAGAAGGTCTCCTGGACCGGCATGGTGACCTTGCCGCCCTGCGCGAGCGTGCTGAAGATCCGCTCCGCCTCGGCGGGTTGCTCGACCGCCGCCATCACGTTGAAGCCCTGGGGCGTGTGGTAGTGCTCCCCCGGCGTATCGGCGCCGAGGAGAAACTGGCCTCCGAAATCGATGCGCGCGTGGATGATCTTGTTGCGCGATTCCGCCGATGTTTTCTCCGCGCCAGGGGCTTCGCCGTAGGTCATCGCGAACACGATCTTGCCGCCGAAGGTCTGGGCGTAGAAGTCGAACGCCTCACGGCAGTTGCCGTTGAAATGCAGGTGGGGGCTGGTTTGCATGGTCTTCGCTCCGTTCGATGTGAGGTCCGCTGTGCTGCTGGCTCGTGTGGGGTTGGCGTCAGTGTTTGCCGGCAACGCGCTCGCGCTGCTGTGCTTCCTGCGCCCGCAGTTCCGGCGTCAGGTTCGCACCGAAATCCTCGGCGTCGAACACCCGGCGGATCTCGAGCTCTTCGTTGCCCTTCTGGAACGGCGAGCGCCGGATCCACTCGACCGCCTCCTCGATGGACTTCACCTGCCACAGCCAGAAGCCCGCGATCAGCTCCTTGGTCTCCGTGAACGGGCCATCCGTCACGGTGCTCTTGCC
>CATPBQ010000017.1 GCA_955652795.1 uncultured Steroidobacteraceae bacterium
AATCCACGCCGATCACGTCCACATCGAGCTGCGCCACGGCCGGCATGAGAGCCGAGCCCTGATTCGCGTAGTAGATGAGGGGCACGCCGGTGCGGCGCAGCGCGGCGGCCGTACGCCGCACGGCCGGCAAGGCAAACTGCGTGAACTCGCGCACGCCGAGCAACCCCGCCCATGACTCGAACAGCATGAGCGCCTGGGCCCCCGCCCCTGCCTGGGCCGCGAGATATTCCGCCATGGCGTCCGCGAGCCGCTCGAGCAGGCGCTGCGCGGCGTGCGGCTGCGCGTACAGGAAAGTGCGCGCCGCCGCAAACTCCTTGGAGGGCCTGCCGCACACGAGGTAGCACAGGAGCGTGAACGGCGCGCCGGCGAAGCCGATGAGGGGTGCCGCGCGCGGCACGTTCGCGCGCACCAGCCGGATGGTCTCCAGCACGAACGGCACGTCACGCTGCGGCACGAGCGCCGGCAGTGCATCGATCTGTGCATCGGTGCGGATGGGTTCGCGCACCACCGGTCCCGGCTCGAAGGCGAGCTCCACGCCCATGCCCTGCAGTGGAGTCATGATGTCGCTGAAGAGGATGGCGGCATCGAGCTCGAAGCGCCGCAAGGGCTGCAGCGTCACTTCCGCGGCCAGCTCGGGCGTGCGCGTGAGCGCCTCGAAGTTGACCTTGGCGCGCAGCGCGCGGTACTCGGGCAGATAGCGCCCGGCCTGGCGCATGATCCAGATGGGTCGGTGCGGGACCGCTTGCCGCCGGCAGGCGGCGAGAAACGCCGCCGTCTCGGCACCCGCCCCCGGTGCGCTTCCGCCCTCGACAGGGGCGCTCACGCGCGCAGCCACTGCACCACCTCGGGTGCGAAGTAGCTGATGATGAGATCCGCGCCCGCGCGCCGGATCCCGGTGAGCGTCTCGAGCACGGCGGCGCGCTCATCGATCCAGCCGCGCGCGGCTGCGGCCTTGATGAGACTGAATTCCCCCGACACCTGGTACGCGACCACCGGCACCCGCACGGCGTCGCGCACCTGGCGGATGACATCAAGATAGGGCCCGGCGGGCTTCACCATGACCAGATCCGCGCCTTCCTCGACGTCCAGCAGCACCTCGCGCAGGGCCTCGCGCGCATTCGCCGGATCCATCTGGTAGGAGCGGCGGTCGCCGAACGCGGGGGCCGACTCCGCGGCTTCGCGGAACGGGCCGTAGAAAGAGGACGCGAACTTCGCGGCATAGGAGACGATCGGTGTGGTGGCGTGGCCCTGGGCATCCAGCCGCGCGCGGATCGCCGCGACGCGTCCGTCCATCATGTCCGAGGGCGCCACCGCATCGGCCCCGGCGCGGGCGTAGTTCAACGCCACTTCGGCGAGGGTTTGAATGGAGGAATCGTTGTCGATGGCGCCGTGCGCCAGCACGTGGCCGCAGTGCCCGTGATCGGTGGCGCCGCACAGGCACACATCCGCCCACAGCAGCAGCTGCGGACAGGCTTCCTTGATCGCGGCGATGGCCTGCGCGGCGAGCCCCTTGGGATCGGTCGCGCTCGTGGCCCGGGCGTCCTTGTGAGCGGGGGCGGCGAACAGCAGCACCGCGGGCACACCGGCCGCGGCGGCCGCCTTCGCGTCCTTCACCACCTCATCCACCGACAGCTGAAAGATCCCGGGCATGCTCTCGATGGCGTGGCGCACGGCGCGCCCGGGCACGACGAACAGCGGGTAGATGAACGCGTCGGGCGTCAGGTGAGTCTCGCGCATCATGCGGCGCCAGACGTCCGACTGGCGGGTGCGTCGCGGTCTGTCTTGAGGGAATCCCATGGTCTTAGGCTCTCGTTTGCAACAGGCGAAGGGTAGTGCGCGCGAGTCCCTGCAGGGTCGCCGATTCCGCCACGACCGCCGTGTGACCGCGCGCGGAGAGCTCGCGGGCCGTGGTGCGCCCGATGGCCACCGCCGCGGCGCCCGACAACAGCCGTTGGAAGTCCTGCTCTCCGAGGGCGCGCGCGAGCTCGGTCACTGCGGAGGGACTGGCAAACGTCACCGCGCCGATCGCGCCGCGCGCGATCCAGGCGCGACAGTCCGCCACATCGAGCGTCGCGCCTTCGGTGCGGTAGGCCTCGACCTGCGTGACCTGCGCTCCGAGCTGCGTGAGCCCGGCGGCGATGGTTGGCAGAGCGCGCGAGCTCGCCGGATACAGAATCTTCACGCCGGCATCGCGCGCTGAGCGCTGCGCGGCGAAGGCCTCGATGAGCCCCGCCGCACTGGCCTCATGCGGCACCAGATCCACCGGCCAACCGCGCTGGCGCAGCACCTGCGCGGTCGCCTGGCCCACGGCTGCGATGCGCACGCCCTCGGGCGCGGCAGGCAGCCGCTCGAGCACCGCGGCGACCGCATGACGGCTGGCAAATACGATCCAGCCGAAGGACCTGACCGCCGCCAGTGCGGCGGCGAGGGGACCCAGGTCCGCGGTCGTGACGCTCACCGCCGGCCACAAGAGCGCACGCAATCCGAGGCTGCGCAGCTCGCGGCTCAACGGGCCGTCGCTCGATTCGGCGCGCGTGACCACGACCGGTTTGATCTGGAGGTCCGCGTTCATGGCTCCTCCACCGCACGCGCCTCGCGCTCGCGCGCGATCAAATCCGCAGCGCCGCGAGCGAGCAACTCGTCCGCGATGCGCTCGCCGAGCGCGACCGCGTCCTCGGGCGAGAGCTGCGCGCCGGCGGTGGCGCTCGCCACACCCCGGGCGCTCAGCTGTCGCGCGCCATCGAGCGCACATACGCTCGCCGATAACTCGAGCGTCCCCCCACGAACCGTCGCCAGTGCACCGAGGGGCACCTGGCAGCCGCCTTCGATCTTCCTGAGCAGCGCGCGCTCGGCAGTGCTGGCCAGCCGCGCCGGGCGATCATCGAGGGGCGTCAGCCAGCGCAGGGTCGCCGCATCCCCGCTCCGCGCACACACGCCGATCACACCCTGCGACACCGCCGGCGGGAACGCCTCGGGCGCCAGATACTCGCTGACCTGGTCCGCAAGTCCCAGGCGCTTCAGTCCCGCGGCGGCGAGAATGATGGCGTCGTAGTCGCCCTGGCGCAGACGCTTGATGCGCGTGGGCACGTTACCGCGCAGCTCAGCGAGCACCGCATCCGGACGTGCACGCGCAAGAAAGGCACGGCGTCTCAAGCTGCTGGTGCCGATACGCGCGCCACGCGGCAGCTCGGCCAGAGACGCGCCGCTGCCGCTCACGAGCGCATCACGCGAATCCTCCCGCGGCAGGGTCGCGGCGAGCTCGACACCCGGCTCGATCTGTGTGGCCAGATCCTTGAGGCTGTGCACTGCGATATCCACCGTGCCGGCGAGCAGTGCGCGGTCGATCTCCTTGGTAAAGAACGCACGTCCCCCGACCTGCCACAGCGGCACATCGCTCTGCAGATCCCCTTCGGTCTTGATGTGCACCAGCTCCACGGGCGGTGCGCCCGGCTGCGCGCGCACCAGGCTCTCGACGTGCCGCGCCTGCCACAGCGCGAGCGCCGAGGCGCGCGTGCCGATGCGCAGCGCTTGGCGCGCGCTCACGGCTCGCCCTCGGTCAGGAAGCGGTACCCGACGCCCCAGACGGTGAGGAAGTGGCGCGGCCGGGTGGGATCTTTCTCGAAGCGCTTGCGCAGCCGCAGGATGAAGTTGTCCACGGTGCGGGTCGAGGGGAACACGTCATAGCCCCAGACGCGCTCGAGCAGATCCTCGCGCGAGACGATCTCGCCGGCGTGCTCGGCGAGCACCTTGAGGATCATCGCCTCCTTCTCGGTGAGCTCCTGCGCCTCGCCGTTCCAGGCGCGGGCGCGGAACGCGCGGAAGTCGACTTCGTTGCCGCCGAAGCGCAGTACCGCGGTGGCCGCGGTCGAGGAGGCGCTGCGGTACCAGTCCCAGCGCCGCAGGATCGCGCGCACGCGCAGCAGAAACTCCTGCAGATGAAAGGGCTTGGCGAGGTAGTCATCGCCGCCGGACTCCAGGCCCTGGACGCGATCCACGGGGTCCCCGCGCGCGGTGAGAAACAGCACCGGCGTGTTGTTACCCTGCTCGCGCAGGGTGCGGCACACGCCAAAGCCATCGATCCCCGGCAACATCACATCGAGCACGATGAGCGCGCAGACCTGCTCGCGCAGCCACGCGAGCGCCTGCTCGCCATCGCCCGCCGCGCTCACCGCGTAGCCTTCGGCGCGCAGGTTCTCCATCACGCCGGCGGCGAGGTGCGGATCGTCCTCCACCACCAGCACGTGCGTGCCAGCCAGGATGGCGTTCATGAGCGCTGCCCCTGCGCCGCCGGCCAGGTGAGCACGAAATGCGCGCCCTGGCCCACGCCCTCGCTGTGCGCGCTGACGCGGCCCTGCCCGAGGTGCATCAGGCGATGCACGATGAAGAGCCCGAGGCCGGTACCGTAATGGCCGCTGCCGTCACTGGGATGCAGGCGCGTGAATCTCTCGAACAGCCGCGCGCCATCCGCGGGGCGAAAGCCCACGCCGCTGTCGCGCACCGACAGCTCCACTTCGCCGTTGAGCGCGCGCGCACTGAGCGCGATGCTGCCGCCGCCGAGTGGCGTCACGGCGGCGAGCGCGTTCTCCAGGATGTTGCGCACCACCACATCGAGCGCCAGCGGATCACTCACCACGTACAGACCCGCCCCGATGTCGCAGGAGATCCTGATGCGCTCCTGGCGTGCGCGCTCGTCCAGGTGCGCCACCACGCGCGCGACCGCCGCGCCCAACTCCAGCGGTTCGGACTTGAACTCGACCCGGCCGCGCTCCAGGCGCGCGCTCTCGAGGATCTGCGTGACCATCGCCTCCATGCGGGCGAGGTCGGCGAGCATGCGATCGATGAGAGTGCGTGACTGCTCCGGTGACAGCGTGCGCAGCGCCATGGTCTC
>CATPBQ010000018.1 GCA_955652795.1 uncultured Steroidobacteraceae bacterium
CGACTGAGCTCGAGCGCGTCTCACACGCGAAGCGCACCCGCGGCGCGGACCTGATATCGTCAGCCTGTGTTCGAGTTGCCTCCACTGCTGCTGGCGCTGGCCTTCATACTCGTGGGTCTCGCCGCATATTTTCTGGGCCGCCGTAACGGCGCCGCGCGCACCGTGCGCCTGCCGCGCGACTACTACGTCGGCCTCGACCATCTCATCAACGACCGTTTCGATCACGCCGCAGAGATCTTCGCCCGCATGGCCGCCGCGGATGGCGATGCCGCGGAGATCCAGTTCGCGCTGGGGAGCCTGTTCCGGCGCCGTGGGGAAGTCGATCGGGCGATCGCCATCCATTCCCGCCTGCGCGACCACGGCGGCGCCGGGTTGCGCGACAAGGCGGCGTTCGAACTGGCGCTCGACTATCAGAGCGCGGGACTCATGGATCGCGCCGAGCGCGTCCTCGAGGAGCTCGCGGCCTCGGGCGAATATCGTCACGCCGCGCTCGACACCCTCGTGGGCATCTACGAGACCCAGGGCGACTGGGCCAAGGCGCTCAAGGTGTTTCACGAGCTGCCGGCCGCCGTGCAGCACGAGCGCGGCCGGATTGCGGCCCACTACCTGTGCGAGCTCGCCGAATACGCGCTGGTGCAGGGCGACAGCGAGCGCGCCCGCACGCTGCTGCGCCAGGCCCGCACTCATCAGCCGGCATTGCCGCGCGCGGACATCCTCACCGCGCGGATCAGCGAACGGGCGGGCGATGCCGGTGGCGCATTGCTGCTATACCTGCATGCCCTGGAGATGTCGCCGGGCCTGGCGCTCGAGATCATTCCCTCGGTTCTCGCCATCGCCCGCCACACCGGACGCGTGGATATGTTGAATGAACTGAGCAGTCGGCTGCGACAGAGCGGTCAGATCACCCCGCGGCAGCTCGCATGGCTGCTCGCCACGGCGGTGCCGCCCGCGGATGTGGTGCAGCTTGCGGGCATTGCCGCGGAGTTCGGCGTGGGCGTGGAGTCGGCTGCCGAGGCGAGCTCCCTCGGCGCGCTGCTGACCCGCATCGGCGACGCCGGCGGCCGCTACCAGTGCGATGATTGCGGGCTCAACAGCGTGGGCTGGTACTGGCGCTGCCCGAAATGCCGCTCCTGGGACAGCATGCGGCCGGCGGTCTTCAAGTGGGCCGAGCGCACCGATCGGGCCGCCGTAAGGGCCTCGTGAGGCCGCGGCCGTGGTGAAGGAGAGAGAATCCCGATGAGGGCGAGCTTCAAGTCGTCCATCCGTACCGCCGTGTTTCCGGTGGCCGGGCGCGGCACGCGCTTTCTGCCCGCGACCAAGGCGAGCCCGAAGGAAATGCTGCCGGTGGTCGACAAGCCGCTGATCCAGTACGCGGTCGAGGAAGCCCTGGCCGCGGGCGCGCGGCGCCTGGTGTTCATCACCGGGGCTTCCAAGCGGGCCATCGAGGATCATTTCGACTCCGACCAGGAACTCGAACTGATGCTCGAGCAGCAGGGCAAGAGTGATCTGCTCAACCAGCTGCGCAGCGTGCTGCCTTCCTACGCGTCCTGCATCTACATCCGGCAGCCGGCTCCGTTGGGCCTGGGTCATGCAGTGTTATGCGCGCAGCCCGCCGTGGGCGCCGAACCATTCTTCGTGCATCTCGCTGACGATCTGATTCGCAGCGACGTCGCCTGCCTGGCGCAGATGGCGCAGGTCTACGAGGCCAAGCGCGCCAGCATCCTGGGGGTGCAGGTGGTGCCGCGCCAGGACACCGAGAAGTACGGCATCGTCG
Source organism: uncultured Steroidobacteraceae bacterium (assembly GCA_955652795.1). GTDB lineage: Bacteria > Pseudomonadota > Gammaproteobacteria > Steroidobacterales > Steroidobacteraceae > 13-2-20CM-66-19. The sequence goes on from CATPBQ010000018.1 coordinate 1,775, forward strand.
CGGTGGAGACCGACCGCGCGGTGACCAGCCGTGTGCGCAGCATCATTGAGAAGCCCAAGCCCGCCGTGGCGCCCTCGAACCTTGCCGTCGTTGGCCGCTACGTGCTCGCTCCGGCAATCTTCGAGCACCTGGAGAAGCTCGGCTCCGGCGCCGGTGGCGAGATTCAGCTCACCGACGGCATTGCCGCGCTGCTGCGCGAGGAAGCGGTGTACGCCTATCGCTTCAGCGGCAAACGCTATGACTGCGGCAGCAAACTCGGCTACCTGCAGGCGACCGTCGAATACGCGCTCGGTCACCCGGAGCTCGGACGCAGCTTTCGCAAGTACCTGCAGGGTCTGGATGTGGCGGCCAGCGCTGCCGCGGGCGGGCGCCGCAGCGCCGCAGGCAACGGCAGCGCGGACGACGGCGACGGTGAGACCCCGCGTCGCGCTGCCGCGCGCCGCAAACGCCCCAACCGCAAACCTCAGCCGGCGCTGCGCAAGCCCCCGTAACGAGGCGCTTGCGCGCGCGGACCGCAGGCGCGCAAAGTGAGCGCTTCTGCCAAGGAGGTGCCGATGGCTACTCGTCGTTCGACCGATGTCCCCGCCGATCCCCCTGTACTGAGCGACGCACAGCGCCCGAGCGCGCGGGCGCGCAGGTCACCCACAGACCCTGCGCGGGTTGCGCTGACCGGCGAAGCGCGGCGCGCGATGATTGCGGAAGGCGCCTACTTGCGCGCCGAGCGGCGTGGCTTTGCGCCCGGTCACGAGACCGAGGACTGGCTGGCCGCCGAGGCCGAGGTGAATGCTCTGCTCAAGGTGGGACACGGGGGCTCGTCGCAGTAGGTGCGGACGCCGGCGCGCCCGCCGGTCGTCGCAGCGGCGGCCGCAGCCCGTTCGAGTACAACACGCGCCCGTCGGGGCACACGAATACTGCGTCGTACTCGGGCAGGCGGTTGATGATCTCAAGCGCTTTCTGCGGACCCAGCACAAAGGCGGTCTTCGACATCCCGTCGGTCTGCGTGGCCGTGGGAGCCAGGATCGTGGCGCTGCGCACCTTGCTTGCCGAGTGACCCGTGCGCGGGTCGATGATGTGGTGGTAGCGCACGCCGTTCTCGTCGAAATAGCGTTCGTAGTCTCCCGAGGTCGACATGGCGCTGTCGGACAGCGGGATGCGCGTAACCACCTTCTTCGGATCGTCCGGATGACGGATGGCCACCAGCCATGGCCGTCCCATGTGATCACCGATGATGCGACTGTCACCACCGGCGCTCACGACCGCGTGTTGGATTCCGCGCGCCTTCAGGATCCCCACACCACGATCGACGGCGTAGCCTTTGCCGATGCCACCGAGGTCGATGCGCATGCCGGGATGCTCGAAGCGCACGGCGTGATGCTCTTCATCGAGCAACATGTTGCGCCAGTTGACGGCCGGCAGCGCCTTCTCGATCTGCTCTTGCGTCGGATGGAGATGGCGGCGGTAGTCGTAGAGGTAGCCGACGCTCGCATAGGTGATGTCGAACGCGCCTTCGGTGATCTGCGAGTAATGCGTCGACAGCTTGATGAGATCGAACAGTTCCTTGTCCACCTGGACCGGCTCGCTGTTGGCGTGCGCGTTGATCTGCGACAACTGGCTGTCGGGCTTGTAGTGGCTCATGAGCGCATCGATGCGGCGCATTTCCGCCATGACCGCTTCGATCGCGGCATTACCCTTCACCG
>CATPBQ010000019.1 GCA_955652795.1 uncultured Steroidobacteraceae bacterium
CCCTGGCAGCGCGCCGCACGGCCGTGGTGGTGAGCGCGCATCGCCCCGGTGATTGGCTCAGGTGTGCCAGCCATGAACTGGAGCTGGCGCGTGGTCGCGCCCTGTACTGCGGTCCGATCCGCCGGTCCCCCGAGCGCCGCCGGCGGGTCGCAGGAGCCGCACGGTGAGGCCGCGCGGCGCCCGGAGGATCCTCGCGTGGGCGGCGGTGATCGTCCTGATCGGCGCAATCGCCGGCGGGGTGTTGCTGTGGAAGGGATATGCCGGCTCGCAGCGCTACCAGCCGCGCGAGCTCATCGCCGGCGGTAACGAGCCGCCCGCGCCGCGCGTGGCGCCGGAGCTCGAGGCGCTCGATCGACACGCCCTGGAAGCCGCCGCCGGTTACGCCGGCGAACACGGTTCCCGCGCGCTGATCGTCAGCCGCCACGATCACCTCGTATTTGAGCGCTACTGGCAGGGCACGGGCTTCGATACCCTGGCCGATGCACAGTCCTTCACGCCGTTGCTGGCGGCGCTCGGCGCCGGGGTAGCGATCTCGCACCGCCGGATCGGCTGGCCGGATGAACCGATTGGCGTGTTCATCACCGAGTGGAGCCAGGACCCCCGTGGCGCCATCACCGTGCGCAACCTGCTGCAGAGCTCGAGCGGCCTGGCGCGTTCTGCGACTGCGCCGCACGCCGGCACGGATCTCATCGCCGCCGCCTTGAGCGAGCCGCTTGCCGGGACGCCCGGCGTCACGCGCCTCGAGCAGCCTGCGGACCCGCAGTTGCTGGCGCTGGTGCTCGAGCGCGCGAGCGGTGAGCGCTACGCGGCCTACTTGTCGCACGCCCTGTGGCGGCGAATCGGAGCCGGGGACGCCTGGTTGCGGCTCGATCACCCCGGAGGCGCGGCGCACGCGGACTGCTGCATGCTGGCGCGCCAGGGTGACTGGATCCGCATCGGGCAGCTGCTGCTGCGCGATGGCAACTACCGCGGCGATGAGGTCATTCGTCCCGGCTGGGTGACGCTCATGCGCGCGCCCTCCAGGGGCGACCCGCAGTACGGCGTCTACCTGCGGCTCGGATCCCCTGCCGCGCCCGGCCGCGAGCCGTACGCCGCGCGTGACCTGTTCGCAGTGCAGGGCGAGGGTGGCAATCGCCTGTGGCTCGTACCCTCACTGCAAATCGCGATACTGCGCACCGCGCCCGCGGGGCGCGATGCCGACTGGGACGACACCCGCATCCCCAACCTGATCATTCGCGCGGCGCGCGACTACCTGCCGCCTGCCCAACCCGGTGCGGACGTCTCGACGCTCGTCCCCGCCCATAAACCTTAGGAAGTGAGCCAAGGTGCGCCGACAGCTCGCAGCGCTGTTTCTCTTCTGCATCATCGATACGCTCGGGTTCGGCATCCTGATTCCGCTGGTGCCGTACATGGCCGACCGCTTCGGCACGGCGCCGCAGTACATCACGCCGATCCTCGGCAGCTACTCGCTGTGCCAGCTGCTGGCGGCGCCTCTCTGGGGCCGTCTGAGCGATCGCTACGGGCGGCGGCCGATCCTCATGAGCAGTCTCGGCGGTGCCTGCGTGTCGTACGTGTTGCTCGGCGGCGCGCGCAACATCTGGTGGCTGCTCGCCTCGCGCATGCTCGCTGGTTTCATGGCCGGCAATATCGCGGCGGCCTTCGCCTACGCCTCGGACGTGAGCGCTCCGCACAAGCGCGCGGCCACGCTCGGTCTGATCGGGGCGGCCATCGGCATCGGCTTCGCGCTCGGCCCGCCATTGGGTGGTCTGCTTGCGGGCACGGATCCCGCCCGCGCTGATTTCGTGGCACCGGCCGTGGTATCGACGTGCCTGAGCGTGTTCGCGATCCTGCTGGTGAGATGGGTGCTCCCCGAGAGTCACACCGCCGCGCAGCGGGGGCAGCCCGCCGATGAGCCACGGCGCGGATCATGGCGGTTGCTGCGCGAGCGCCCGGCGCTCGCCTTGCTCGCCGCCGCGACGCTGGCCGTGACCTACTCGCAGTCGATCCTCGAATCGATCATCGCCATCTGGGCGCTGCACAAGTACGGCTTCGGGCCGCGCACCGTCGGATTTCTGTTATTCGGCGTCGCCCTGCCGGCGCTGCTGATGCAGGGCGGGGCGGTGCGCATCCTCGCTCCGTGGCTCGGAGAGGCGCGCCTGGCGATGTTCGGCGTGCTCACCTACGTGGCGGGACTCATCACCCTCGGCCAGACGGGCTCGCTCCCCGTCACCGTCATCGGGCTGGTGTTGTGCGGCACCGGGCTCGGCGCCTACAACCCGAGCGCGTTCGCGCTCGCCTCGAAGCAGTCGCGCGGTCACGACCGCGGGGCGGTGCTGGGCGCCTACGTGGCGAGCGCGAGTCTGGCGCGCGTGATCGGACCTTTCACCTCCGGTCCGATCTATGCGCTGTGCGGAGCGGCGGCGCCTTTTCTGATCGGCGCGTGCGTCACGCTGCCGGCCGCGTGGCTGGTGCGACGGGTGCCTGCGGCTACCTAAGGCGGGAGCGGACCGAGCGCTACTTCGATGGCGTCGCCGATGACGCGCACCGCGTGCGTGGGCAGCGGCAGTTCCGCGGGCGGCCCGAGCACCCGGCCGTCACGGACGTCGAAGGAGGCGCCGTGCAAGGGGCACACCAGCCGCGTGGCGCGCAGCCGTCCTTCGCACAGGCGCGCATGCGCATGTGTGCAGATGTTGTCCAGGGCGAACACGCCTTCACGCGTGTGACAGATCAGGATCTCGCGCCCGCCGATGACACAGGCCCGCATACTTCCCGGCGGAACCTCGGCGAGCTTCAGCGCGGCTTCGAACGGTGACATGAGGTTCCTAAAACACGATCTCGGTCTCGAATATCGATACCGCCTGGCCGCTGATCCAGACGCCGGCCACGGTTTCGCCGCTGAATTCAAGCTCGACGTCGACCCGTCCGGGCCGATGGAGCGAGTGTCCCTGGATGCCGGTAAAGTGCGCGCGCTCGCCGCTGCGCGTGAGCAGCTGCAGCTGCGCCAGATAGGCCCCGAGGAGCCCGTGGGCGTTGCCGCTGACCGGATCCTCGGCGATGCCGAGCGCCGGGCAGAACATGCGAGACTCGGTCAGATGGTCCGGGGCGCCCGGCGTGAGGGTGAAGACAAAGTAGCCGGCCGCGCCGATCTGCGCCGACAGCGTCGTGAGCCGTGCGAGGTCGGGTTTCAGATGCTTGAGGGGCTCGGGCCCGCGCACTCCGATCAGCAGCCGCGTCCCGCCCGCACCGACGATACGCAGCGGTATGCGGGAGTCGAGACTCTCGGAGGCGAGCGCCAGCGCATCGAGCACCGCGAGTCGCTCGCGGTCGTTGAGCTCGCGCCCCACGGGCGGGGGGTTGCGGCGGATCGCGATGCGGCGATCCGGTTCGGTGCCCCGTACCTCGATGTCGACGATCCCGGCCTTGGACTTCTGCTGCTGCCGGCGCGGCGCGTCGTGCCGGCGCGATAACACGTACTGTGCGGCCACGGTGGCGTGGCCCACGAACCCGGCCTCGCTGCGCGGCGTGAAGAAGCGCGCCCGCACCGTGTGATCGGCGCCGTCCGGGGAGAGTATGAAGGCGGTCTCGGCGTTGTTGAGCTCGCGCGCGATGGCGAGCATCTGCGCCTCGGTGAGCGCATCGGCATTCAGCACCACACCGGTCGGGTTTCCGGTGAAGGGTTCGCGGGTGAACGCGTCAACCTGATGCACCTGGATCTTACGCGTCATCGTTCCTCACCCGCCGTTTACGCCCTGGCAGGCAATTCTAGTCCCGGGCGCGATCATAGCCGCAGCCGCCTTGAGGCAGTGCGTGCAATACTGAGCCCAACGTCTTCGGAGGTGACACGCATGGACATCGGGGTCGAGATCAGCCTGTATCCGCTGCGCAGCGACTTCGTTCCGGCGATCCGCGCGTTCATCGCGCGCCTGAACGACGACCCGCGCCTCAAGGTCGTGACGAACAGCCTGAGCACGCAGGTGTTCGGAGCGTATGAGGAGGTCATGGAGGCACTGCGACGGGAGCTGCGCACAACATTCCAGAGTCTGGAGAAAGGGTCTGACAAGGCCGTGTTCGTGATGAAGGTGCTGGGGCCGCTGCCGCCGGCCTGACATGTATGCGCCCGGCCCGGGCTGGCGGGCTGCATAGCGAACCGGCAAACTAGCAGATTCGGGGCACATCCGCCTCAAGCAAATCCCGAAGGTCTCGAGGTACCTGCATGGCACTGATGCGAGTCGTGGATCGCGACGGAGTCGAGCACGAAGTAGAGGGCAGGACCGGATTGAAGGTGATGGAGAACCTGCGCGAGCTCGACTACGGGGTTGCGGCCATCTGCGGCGGCATGTGCTCCTGCGCCACCTGTCACGTGTACGTGGATGCGGAGTGGCAGCCGAGGCTGCCGGCGATGATGTCGGATGAGCGCGAGCTGCTGTCGGAACTGTCGCACTACCGGGAGGATTCGCGCCTCTCCTGCCAGGTCGAATTCACCCCGGAGCTGGCTGGGCTGCGCGTGCGGATCGCGCCCGACGAGTAGCGAACGATGGCTGCCGCGAGTATCGAGGTCGAGACCCGCGGTGCGGTGGCGCTCGTCACCCTGAACCGCCCCGAGAGCGCCAACACGCTCAATCTGCAGATGGCGATGGATCTGCTCGCCGCCGCCATGACCTGCGCGCGCAACGCCGCGGTGCGCGCGGTCGTTCTGACGGGCGCCGGCCGCCATTTCTGCTTCGGCGGCGACCTGCGCGGCATGTCCGCGCGCGCGGGCGCCGGGAATGATTACGTGCGCGAGCTCACCACTTATCTGCACGCGGCGATTTCGCGCTTTGTGCGCATGGACGCACCGGTCATCGCCGCGGTCAACGGGACCGCCGCGGGAGCGGGTGTCGGACTGGTTGCAATGGCGGATCTCGCGCTGTGCGGGCGCAGCTCGAAGTTCAACCTCGCCTACACCAACGTGGGCCTGACGCCCGATGCCGGCACCTCGTTCCTGCTGCCGCGGATCGTGGGCGTCAAGCGCGCCATGGAGTTGCTGCTGCTCAACCGCGCCTTGTCGGCCGCCGAGGCGCTCAGCTGGGGCCTGGTGAACGAGGTCGTGAGCGACGAGCAGCTGTCGGCGCGCGCGCTGGAAATCGCCGAGCAGCTGGCGCGCGGCGCGAGCGGCGCGTTCGGGGCCACCAAGCGGCTGCTGGCGCACTCCCTCGGCGCCTTCGAGTCGCACATGGTTCTCGAAAGCGAGACCATTGCCGCCCACGCCGTGAGCGCGGAGGGCGCGGAAGGCATCGCGGCGTTCCTCGACAAGCGTAAGCCGCGATTTCCCGAGGCGGGTTCGCGCTAGACCACAGGGGGTGAGTGCACCGTCATGGCGTGGTTTTTCGTGGCACTGGTCGCAGCCCTGGGCCTCATCGTGGTGCGCCTCTACGTCAAGCTGCGTGCGGCGCGCCGCTCGCGCGCCGAAACCTGGGACGAGCAGGTCATCGGGCGCCTGCGCTCGCAGGGTTACGCGCCCTTCAACGACTACCCGGTCGATTTCTTCCTCGCCCTGCCCGATGAGGCCGCCTGCCAGGGTGCACGCGAGCGGCTCGAGCCGGAGTTCAGCGTCGACGTAAAGCCGCTGGAAAACGACGCGGAGCTCCTCTTCAGCCTGCACGCCACCAAGACCATGCGCCTGATCGTGCCGGACATGCAGGACATCAGCCGCCGCCTGGCGGCGCTCGCCGCCGAGTACCACGGGCGCTACGACGGCTGGGCGGCGTGAAGCGATTCGCGCGCAGCCGCCGTCAAAACAAAGACCTTTCCGGGACGCCGTGAATCCATCCATGGAGGCTCCGGCAGCGACATCCCTGTCGCTGCCGGCCCGGGAAGCTCTTTGTTTTGACCGCGGCCGTATCGCAACGCTGCGCCACTCGCCCGTCGCGAGCGCCATGCAGGTGGCGGGCACGGCGTCAGCGCTTTTCGGTCTGGCGCCTGACGGCTTCGGCGGCGGCGGCGATCGCCTGCTGATCGCCGAGGTAGCGGCTGCCGCGGGGCTGCAGCTCCGCGTCGAGCTCGTAGAGCAGCGGCACGCCGGTCGGAATGTTGAGCTCGACGATTTCGCTCTCGGCGATCCGGTCGAGCATCTTGACCATGGCGCGCAGGCTGTTGCCGTGCGCCACGACCAGCACATCGCGGCCTGAGCGCAGCTCGGGCGCGATGCGCGCGTGCCAGAAGGGCAGCACGCGCGCCAGCGTGTCCTGCAGTGACTCGGCGGCGGGCAGCTCGGAACTGTCGACGCCGGCGTAGCGCGGGTCGAAGCGCGGGTGGCGCGGATCGTCGCTGGTGAGTGGCGGCGGCGGAATGTCGTAACTGCGGCGCCAGATCTTGACCTGGGCTTCGCCGTGCTGCGCGACCGTCTGCGCCTTGTTGAGCCCCTGCAGCGCCCCGTAGTGGCGCTCGTTCAGCCGCCACGAGCGTTCCACCGGGATCCACATGCGATCCATCTCATCGAGCATGATCCACAGGGTGCGGATGGCGCGCTTCAGCACCGAGGTGAACGCCACGTCGACGCCGACACCCTGCGCGAGCAACTCGCGTCCCGCCTGCGCCGCCTCGGCGCGGCCGGAAACCGACAGATCGACATCAGTCCAGCCGGTGAACAGGTTCTCGACGTTCCAGGTGCTCTGGCCGTGGCGAACCAGGATGAGCTTGCCGGGCACGTTAGTTCGCGAGCTTGCGCACCGACTCCACGCCCACCGTCAGCGTGGCGAAGTCGCCCGCACCCGCGGCGCGCATGTCCGCGAGCGTGCGCTGCCAGTGCGCCAGGTCCTTGCCGGCCGCTTCCACCCAGGCGGTGACGCGCACTTCCGCGCTGCCGCGGTCCTTGCGTGCCAGCACCCG
>CATPBQ010000020.1 GCA_955652795.1 uncultured Steroidobacteraceae bacterium
CGCCAACACCGCGGGCGCCCCGGTGCGCGGCGGGTCGAGCAGCACGTGTGTATACGCGTGGCGCATCCAGGAGAGCGTCGCGTCGGGCGCCGTCGCGAGGTTGGCGAGGTGGAATTCGGCGTTGGCGATGCCGTTGCGACGAGCGTTGCCGCGGGCACGCTCGATGAGCGCGCCGTCGCCCTCCACTCCCACTGCACGCCCGGCCGAGCGCGCGAGTGGCAGGGTGAAGTTTCCCAGGCCGCAGTACAGATCGAGCAGCCTTGACGCACCATCGAGCTCCAGGAGCTGCGCCGCGCGCTCCACCAGGGCGTCGTTGATCGCGCCGTTCACCTGGATGAACTCGACAGGCCCGAATTCCAACTCCACCCCGGAGCGCGCCAGCCTGTAGCGCAACGGCTCGACCGGCGGATCCAGCGGCACGACGGATTCCAGGCCGGCGGGCTGCAGGTACAGCCGTACGCCGTATGCGGCGGCGAATTGCCGCAGCCGCGCCGCATCCGTCTCCGAGGGCGCGCTCAGCACCCGCAGCACGAGCGCGGTCACCTGGTCCGCAACCGCCACTTCGATCTGCGGCAGCTGCTCGCGGATGCTGAGCTCGGTCAGCATGGCCGCGAGCGGCGCGATCAGCTCTCCTACGGGTGCTGCCAGCACCTCGCAGCGCGTGAGCTGTGCCACGTAGGGTGCGGCACGCTCGCGAAATCCGACCACCACGCAGCCTTTCTTGCGCACGAACTTCACGCCCAGGCGCGCCCGGCGGCGGTAAGCCCAGACCGGCCCGGCAAGCGGCGCCAGCCACCTCTCGGGCCTCACGCGAGCCACCCGCGCGAGCGTCTCGGCGAGCTCGGTCTGTTTCGCCTGCAGCTGCGCCGCTGGCGCCAGGTGCTGCAGGGCGCAGCCGCCGCAGACGCCGAAGTGCGCGCAGCGTGGGGCGACCCGCGCGCCGGACGGTTCCAGTACCTCGAGCAGCTCTGCGTCATCGTGCTGGCGGTGACGGCGCGTACGGCGCAAGCGGATGCGCTCGCCCGGCAGCGCGCCTGCGACGAATGCGGTCTTGCCGCCGCGCACCACTCCCTCGCCATCGCGGGTGAGTCCGGTGACGAGCGCGGTCTCTGCCGCGGCGGCGCTCACGCAGCCGCCTTCCAGGCGCGCAGGAACTCGGCGAAGTGGGGTTCTGTCGCGGCCTGCAACAGCGTCTTCACGCGCTCGACCTCCTCGGCGTACTGCTCGCGCGAGAGCTGCCCGCGCAACTGCCCGAAGCGCAGGTAAATGAGCCAGGTGTTGAGCACATCGGTCTCGCAGTAGCGCCGGATGCCCGCGAGGTCGCCCCCCTGCCAGGCGTCCCACACCTGGCTGCCCTCGAAGCCGAGCTTGCCCGGCAGCCCCAGCAGGCACGCCATGGTGGTCAGCGACACCCGGCCGCGGCTCTGGAAGCCCGACAGCACGTCCATGAGATCGGTGTGCCGCCAGTGGTAGCGACTGAGGTAGTTGTTGTAGCGGAACGCGCGATCCTCCGCGCCGGTCTCCCAGAAGCGCGGCGCCTGGACCCCGGCGAGCAGCGCACGGTAGGTCAGCACCGGCAGATCGAATGCCGAGCCGTTCCAGGACACCAGATCGGGCGAGAACTTCTCGACGCCGTCGAAGAAGCGCTGCACCAGCTCGCCCTCAGGGGTCCCGCAGTCGCCGAGGCTCCACAGCCGCAGGCCCTCGGGCGTGCGCAGCGCGCACGAGATCGCCACCACGCGGTGCTGCTCCAGGGACAGGAAATCCCCGCCCGTGTCCTGGCGGCGCAGTGCAAACATGGCCTTCGCCACCTGAGCGTCCGTGAGACCGTCCAGGCCGTAGAGCCGCCGTCCGAGGGCGACGTCCGGCACGGTCTCGATATCGAACACCAGGGTGTTCATGACGCTCTCATGAGCACGGCCACCGCCACCACCAGGCCCGCCTCATCGGTGAGCGTCACGTGCGCTTCCCCGATCCCCAATCCGCGGCGCACGCGCTCGCCGCGCGCCGAGAAGATCACCTCGGGCTTGCCCCACGCGTTCTGCACCACGCCCACGTCGCGGATCCACATGCCGTGCGCAAAGCCGGTACCCATGGCTTTGACGATGGCCTCCTTGGCGGCGAAACGCATGGCAAGAAAGCGCTCGCGGCGCTGCGTGCGCGCGAGCTGCGCGTGCTCCTCGGGCATGAGCAGATGCTCGATGAAGCGCGTGCCGAAGCGCTCGAGCGTGCGCACGATGCGCCCGCTCTCCAGCACATCGACACCGATGCCGAAGATCATGCGCGCGCCGCCGCCATCAGGGCCTTCATTTCACGCACCGCGGCCGGCAGGCCCACGAACAGGGCGTGCGCGATCAGGGCGTGACCGATGTTGAGCTCGACGATCTCGCGCAACGCGGCCACGGGGTGCACGTTGTGGTAGTTCAGGCCGTGGCCGGCATGGACTTCGAGTCCGAGACTTGCGCCCAGGCGTGCGGCCGCGCGCAGGCGCTCGAGCTCCGTCGCCTGGCGAGCGCCGGCGGCCTGCGCGTACGCTCCGGTGTGCAGCTCGACCACCGGTGCGCCGGCGTGCGCGGCCGCTTCGACCTGCTGCGGGTCGGGATCGATGAACAGCGCCACGCGCACCCCTGCCTGGCGCAGGTAGGTGCTCGCATCGCGTATGCGCGCGACCTGGGCCGCCACGTCCAGTCCGCCCTCGGTGGTGATCTCCTGGCGCCGTTCGGGCACGAAGCAGCAGTCCGCCGGGCGTACCTCGGCGGTGATGGCGAGCATTTCGTCGGTCACCGCCAGCTCGAGATTCATGTGCGTCTGCAACAGGCCGCGCAGCGAGCGCACGTCATGATCCTGGATGTGGCGGCGGTCCTCGCGCAAGTGCAGCGTGATGCTGTCGGCGCCCGCGGTCTCGGCGGCGAGCGCCGCGTGCACCGGGTCCGGATAGCGCCCGCGACGCGCCTGGCGCAGCGTCGCCACGTGATCGATGTTGACCCCCAGTGAAATGCCGCCACTCGTCATCGCGCCGCCTTTCGCGCTATCGACTTTGCCACCGCGCGGGTGGCGAGGGGGCGGCCCTCCAGGCAGGCGCCGAGCGCCGCCTGCAACACCCGCCGCGCATCCTCGAGCGCCCGCGCGCTGCTCAAGCTCTCGCGCGCCAGGCTCAGGAGTGAGCGGCCGGCGAGCGCGCCGGCACTCTCCGCGGCCGCAGGAACCAGCCCCTGCCTGGCACGGAAATGATAGTACCCCTGCGGTTCGATGCGCTTGCCGGTGTGCGCCTCGGTGGCCAGATCCAGGCCGTAGCCGAGTACCTCGAGCAGCCGCTTCTCAAAGATGCGCAGCGCCGGCTCGAGCGGTGCCCCGGCGCGCAGCTCGGTGAGCGTGCCGTGATAGTGATCGAACAGTTCGGGGAGCGGATCGTGGCGCGTCGTGAGCCTGATGAGGAGCTCATTCAGGTAGAACGCGGCCAGCAGGCACTCGGGCGGCAGCCCCGGGTCGTGCTGCGCGCGCTCCGCACCGGTGAGCTGCGGCGCCTCGCCCCGCCCGCTCCATGACAACAGCAGCAGCTGGAAAGGCTGCAGCACCGGGGCGAGTTTCGCGCTCGGCCCGCGCACACCGCGCGCGAACAGTGTGAGGCGCCCATGCTCGCGCGTGAGCACCTCGAGGATGCGGCTGGTATCGCGCCAGGGCCAATGGTGCAGCAGGTATCCCGGAGTGAGATCGATGCGGCGGGTGCTGCGGGTCATTCCAATCCCAGCTCCCGCAGAGCGCGGGCGTTGTCGGCCCAGTTCTCGCGCACCTTGACCCACAGGTTCAGGTGCAGGCGCTGCTTGAGGATCTCGTTCAGCGCCAGCCGTGCCGATCGACCCACGCGCTTCAGCCGTTCACCGCGGGCGCCGATGACGATCGGCTTCTGGCCCTCGCGATCCACCCAGATGGCGGCATCCACCGTCAATTGTCCGTCCTGCTCGGCGAGACGCTCGACCTCCACGGCGATGCCGTAGGGCACTTCCTGGTTCAGTTCGAGCGTCAGCTTCTCGCGGATCATTTCCGCAATCCGGAAGGGCATACCGCGGTCCGTCAGTTCGCCATCCGGGAACAGAGCCGGCGAGAGCGGCAGGTGCGCCGCAATGGTGTCCCTGAGAGCCTCGATGTTGTCGGCCTTGAGCGCCGAGACCGGCACGAGGGCGAGAAACGCATGCCGCGCGGCGAGCTCGCCCAGATACGGCAGCAGCCGTTCGCGCGGGCGCACGCGATCGATCTTGTTGACCGCCACAATCGCCGGGTGGCGCGCCTGAACAATGCGCTGCAGCACAAGCTCATCGTCCGCCATCCACTTCGGCGCTTCCACCACCAGCACCGCGACGTCCGCAGCCTCGAGTGCGGCGCTCGCGGTACGGTTCATCGCCTTGTTCAGTGCGCGGCTCGCCTGGGC
>CATPBQ010000021.1 GCA_955652795.1 uncultured Steroidobacteraceae bacterium
GTCGAGAACCTCGGCGTGAAGCTGCTGGTCGATCCGATGAGCGTGCAATACCTCACCGGCGCGGAGATCGATTACCGCGAGGGGCTCGACGGCGCGCAGTTCGTGATCCGCAACCCGAACGCGACCACCACCTGTGGCTGCGGCTCGTCCTTCGCCGCCTGAGCCTGCGGCATCGCGCGTGCCTGCGGCTGTCACCGCCCGATCCGCTGACGCCAAACCCAACGCCCGCCCCGCCCCCCGCCCGGTCCCCGACGTTCTCGCGGCGGTGGACTTAGGCAGCAACAGTTTCCACATGGTGGTCGCGCGCTACTCGCACGGCCAGCTGGTCATCATCGATCGCCTGCGCGAGATGGTGCGCCTCGCCGCCGGCGTCGCCGAGAACGGCCGCATCGACAAGGACGTAGCGGCCCGCGCGCTCGCCTGCCTGGAGCGTTTCGGCCAGCGGCTGCGTGACATGCACGCCGACAGCGTGCGCGCGGTGGGCACCAACGCGCTGCGCCTGGCGCACCGCAAGCAGGCGTTCCTCGAACGGGCGCGCGAGGCGCTCGGGCATCCGATCGAAATCATTGCCGGCATGGAAGAGGCGCGACTCATCTACTCGGGCGTGGCGCACACCATGCCGAACGAGCCCGGACGGCGCCTGGTGGTCGACATCGGCGGCGGCAGCACCGAGCTCATCATCGGCGAGGCGCTCACGCCGCTCGAGCTGGAGAGCCTGCAGATGGGCTGCGTCGCGCTCAGCGAACGGTTTTTCCGCGACGGCAAGATCTCCGCCAAGCGCTTCGAGCGCGCGCGCCTGGCGGCGCGCCTGGAGCTCGAGCCGGTGCAGGCGGCTTTCCGCCGCCGTGGCTGGGACACCTCCACCGGCAGCTCCGGCACCGTGCGCGCCATCGGGGATGCGATCCGGGTGCTCGATCCCCAGGCGCAGGCCATCACGGCCGCGGGACTGAAGCGCGCGATCGATTATTGCGTGGATGCGGGCCACACGCGTGAGCTGAAGCTCGAGCCGATCACCGAGGATCGCCGCCCGGTGTTTCCCGGCGGGCTTGCGATTCTCGCCGAGGTGTTCAGCGTGCTCGACATCAAGGACATGCGCATGGCCGAGGGCGCGATGCGTGAGGGTCTGCTGTACGACATGCTCGGCCGCTACCGGCGCGAGGATGCGCGCGAGCGCACCGTGCGCGCCATGCAGCAGCGCTATCACGTCGACATCGAGCAGGCCGAGCGCGTCGAGTCAACCGTGCGCAACTTTCTCGAGCAGACGCGCGACGCCTGGCACCTGGAAGAACCGCTGGCGCACCTGGCGCTCAAGTGGGCCGCGCGCCTGCACGAGATCGGCCTGGACGTCTCCCACAGCGGCTATCACCGGCACGGCGCCTATCTGCTGGAAAACGCCGACATGCCGGGCTTTCCGCGCGAAGAGCAGCGGCTGCTCGCGCGCCTGGTCGGCGCTCACCGCCGCAAGCTCTCCCTCGAGGGCGTGGAAGAGCTCGTGCCGCCCTGGGATCGCAGCGCGCTGCACCTGATCGTGCTGCTGCGGCTGGCGGTGCTGCTGCACCGCGGCCGAAGCACCACGGCGCTGCCGTCGCTCGATCTGTCGGCGACGCCACGCTCGCTGGAAGTGCGCTTTCCGGCGCGCTGGCTCAAGGACCATCCGCTGACTTCGGCGGATCTGCAGCAGGAAGTGGATTATCTGCGCGCCAGCGGCTTTCGCCTGCGCGTGTTCAGCGCGCGATCAGCGGCAATTTCCTAGCGCTCACACCACCAGGGTCGGCCCGGCGGCGTATACCGTCAGCAGCTCCGATTGCGCGCTCAGCGCGCGCTCGCCGCCGCGGCTGATGCGCGTGTAGCTGCCGTCGGGCTGCAGCTTCCACGCCTGGCAGTTGTCTTTCAGACAAAAATCGAGATCGCGCAGCATGCGCTCGGCGTGCCGCTCCCGCCGGATCGGGAAGGCCACCTCCACGCGGCGGAAGAAGTTGCGCTCCATCCAGTCGCCGCTGGAGCAGAACATGTCGGGCTCGCCGCCGTTCTCGAAATAGAACACGCGTGAGTGCTCGAGGAACCGCCCGACGATGGAGCGCACGGCAATATTCTCCGACACGCCCGGGACGCCGGGGCGCAGTGCGCACACGCCGCGCACGATCAGATCGATGTTCACGCCGGCGCAGGAGGCGCGGTACAGCGCCTCGATGGCCTGCGGGTCCACCAGGGCATTCATCTTGGCAATGACCCGCGCCGGGCGCCCGGCGCGCGCGTGCTCCGCTTCGCGCGCGAGTTTGCCCAACACCATCTCGTGCATGCCGAACGGGGACTGCGTGAGACGGTTGAGCTTCGGGGTCTGGGTAAGGCTCGTCAGCTGCAGGAACAGCTCGTGCACGTCCTGGCCGATCTCGTCGTCGCTGGTGAACAAGCCGTAGTCGGTGTAGTGCCGCGCGGTGCGCGGGTGGTAGTTGCCGGTGCCCAGATGACAATAGCGGCGGATGCCGCCGGCTTCGCGGCGCACGACCAGCGCCAGCTTGGCGTGGGTCTTGTAGCCCACGACGCCGTACATGACGTGCGCGCCCGCCTCCTGCAGGCGGTTGGACAGCTCGATGTTCGCTTCCTCATCGAAGCGGGCGCGCAGCTCGACGATCACCGTGACGTCCTTGCCGGCGTTCGCGGCCGCGACCAGCGCATCGACCAGCGGGGAGTCGTGACCGGCGCGGTACAGCGTCTGCTTGATCGCCAGCACCTGTGGATCGGCCGCCGCCTGGCGCAGGAAGTCCATCACCGGTACGAAGCTCTGATAAGGGTGATGCAGCAGCACGTCCTTCTGGCGGATGCAGGCGAACAGGTCGGTGGCGCCCACCAGGCGCTTCGGGGTACCGGGCGTGAAAATCGGGTACTTGAGATCCGGTCGCTGCACCAGGTCGTACACCGCCGACAGGCGGTTCAGATTGACCGGTCCGGCCACGGGATAGGTGTCGAGGCCGTTGGACGCGAACTGCGCCTGCAGGAACTTCACCATGTCGTCCGGGCAGTCGTTGGAGGTCTCGAGCCGCACGGCAGCCCCGTAGCGGCGGTGCGCCAGCTCGCCCTCGAGCGCGCGGCGCAGGTCGTCGATTTCTTCCTCGTCGACGAACAGGTCGCTGTTGCGCGTGCAACGGAACTGGTAGCAGCCGATCACCTTGATGCCGGTGAACAGCTTGTGCACGAAGGCCTGTACGATGCTGGAGAGCAATACGCAGTCGCGGCGCGCGCCTTCCCCGGGCAGCGGCACCACACGCGGCAGCGAGCGCGGCGCCTGCACGATGGCCAGTTCGCTGTCGCGGTCGAACGCGTCCTTGCCTTCGAGCCGCACGATGAAGTTGAGACTCTTGTTCTGGATGCGCGGGAAGGGGCGCGCGGGATCGAGCCCCAGCGGGCTCAAGACCGGTTCCACCTCGCGCTCGAAGTACTGCTCGAGCCACTCGCTCTGCTGCGCGCTCCACTCGCTGGCCCCGAGGAGCGGCACCCCTTCCGCGGCGAGCGCGGGCAGCAGCAGACTATTGAGGCAGCGGTACTGGTCGGCCACGAGACGGGTGGCGCGATCGTGGATCGCGGCCAGCTGCTCCGGGATCGACATGCCGTCGGCCGCGAGCTGCCCGCCGCCGAGCTCCTGCAACTGCTTCAGTCCGGCGACCCGGATCTCGAAGAACTCATCGAGATTGCTGCAGGAGATGCACAGGAACTTCAGCCGCTCGAGCAGCGGCACCGACTCGTCGAACGCCTGGTCGAGCACCCGCTGATTGAACTCGAGGAACGACAGTTCCCGGTTGATGTAGTGGTGGGGCGCCTTGAGGTCCGGCGAATCCATCGGTTCAGCCCGCGCCCCCTTCAGCGCGACACGAGCATGGGTCCGGGCTGGGCGTCGAGCGAGGCGAGCAGGGGCGCCGACCGGGCGAGGAAGTCCACGCGCCAGCGGGCATCGATGGGCGCCGCCCCGGGCAGGATCACGGTCTGGGGGTTCTTGAACACCCCGTTGACGCGGTATTCGTAGTGCAGATGCGGGCCGGTGGCGAGCCCGGTCATGCCGACGTAGGCGATGACCTTCCCCTGCGTCACGTGCGTCCCGACGCGGGTTTCTTTCGCGAAGCGCGACAGGTGTCCGTAGACCGTCATCACGCTGCTGGAGTGCTCGATTTCGACCAGGTTTCCGTAGCCGCCCTTGCGGCCGGCGAAGCGGATGCGCCCGTCGCCTGCGGCGCGCACCGGCGTGCCCAGGGGTGCGGCGTAGTCGACGCCCTGGTGAGCGCGGATGCGGTTCAGGATCGGGTGCCAGCGCGCCGAGTTGAAGCGCGAGCTCACCCGCGTGAAGTCCACCGGGGCGCGCAGGAACGCCTTGTGCAGGCTTCTGCCCTCGGGCGTGTAGTAGTGCGAGCCGCCTTCGGGATCGGTGTAGCGCACGGCCCTGAACTCGCGCCCGTGGTTGACGAACGCCGCCGCCTGGATCGGGCCATCCTTCAGGTAGGCGCCGTCGCGCCAGATCTGGTCGTAGGTGAGGACGAAGGCATCCCCGGGCCGCACGTCCAGCACGAAGTCGATGTCCCAGCCGAAAATATCCGCCAGCGCCACGGCGGTCTGGTCGTTCGCGCCGGCGGCTGCGACGGCCTCGAAGAGCGAGTGGTCGATGACGCCGCGCACGGTGCGGCTGCGTGTCTCGAGTGGGTTCTGCAGCACGTCGGCTTTGAGGCCGGAGGGCTCGCGCGACACCTTGAGGGTCTGGCTCTCGTTGAGCCGGCACTCGAGCCCGAAGAGCGCGCCGTCCTTGTGTGTGAAATGCAGCGACTCACCCGGGCGCAGGCTGTCGAGGTGCGCGCGCATACCGGGGAGACTGCGGAGCGAGGCGAGGTCGGCGAGGTTGAGTTTCAGGCGTCGGAAGATATGGTCCAGGGTGTCGTTAGGGGTGACGATCACGTCGGTGGTCGAGAGCGCCGGCTGCTCTGCCGCGGGCCCGGGGGGCGCGACCAGCTGCATCGAGGAAGAAGGTGGCGGTGCGCTGGCGGGGTGCGCGGGCATTCCCGGTGCCGAGGAGGTGGCCTCCATCGACCCGGCGCTGGCGTTGTCCGCTACGGTGCGGGCGGCCGGCGCCACCGCCGTTCCGCCGTGCAGCAAGGTCCAGGCGACCACGGCACAGGCGCCGGACTGCAGCCAGAAGGCTGCCGAAACCCTGCGCGGAAGCCCCGAGAGTTGGTTCAGGGCCCGGTGGAGAATCAGTGCCATCGACTACACTTGCTTTCGTCGGTCATAAAAACGCGAACCGTACCGGAGCCATGACCCGCGGGTCAATGTATGTTAAATGCCGGCCACCGGGACGTACACGTTACGTTACATCCGGGCGCGCAGGCTTGCACAACGGGTTTCACGGGAATTGAGATGAATTTCGAGGACCAGATCGCAGAGCTGGAGCGGGGTGCGCACGAGGTGCTCATTGCCGCTGAGCTGGCGAAGAAGCTCAAGCGTGGCGTGCCGCTGCGCGTGAAGGCGGGCTTCGATCCCACCGCCCCGGACCTGCATCTCGGGCACACGGTGCTGCTCAACAAGATGCGCCACTTCCAGCAGCTGGGGCACGAAGTGACCTTCCTCATCGGGGATTTCACCGGGCTGATCGGGGACCCCACCGGGCGCAACGCCACCCGTCCGCCGCTCACGCCCGAAGAGATCCAGACGAATGCGCGCAGCTACGAAGCCCAGGTGTTCAAGATCCTCGATCGCGAGCGCACCCGTATCGACTTCAACTCGCGCTGGCTGTCGGGGCTCACGGCCGCCGACGTGGTGAAGCTCGCCGCGCACTACACCGTGGCGCGCATGCTCGAGCGCGATGACTTCTCCAAGCGCTACAAGAGCGGCCAGCCCATCTCGATCCATGAGTTTCTCTATCCGCTCGCGCAGGGCTACGACTCGGTCGCCATGCGCGCGGACGTGGAGCTGGGCGGCACCGATCAGAAGTTCAATCTCCTGGTCGGGCGCACCCTGCAGGAGGCCTACGGGCAGGAGCCGCAGGTCGTCATCACCACGCCGTTGCTGGAAGGGACCGACGGCGTCAACAAGATGTCCAAGACCTTGGGCAACTACATCGGCATCACTGAAGATGCGGACAGCATGTTCGGCAAGGTGATGTCGATTTCAGACGAGCTCATGTGGCGCTACTTCGAGCTGCTGTCTTTCCGGCCGCTCGCCGAGATTGCGGCGCAGAGAAGCGAGGCCTCCGGGGGACGCAATCCGCGGGACATCAAGCTCGAGCTGGCTCGGGAGCTCGTGTCGCGCTTTCACGATGCGGCGGCCGCCGAGCGCGCGCAGCGAAAATTCACCGCCCGGGTGAGCGAGAAGGCGGTTCCGGATGACCTGCCGGTCAGAGTGATTCATGTGGACGGGGCGGGCTTGCGGGTCGCGAACCTCCTCAAGGAGGCGGGCCTGGCCGCCAGCACCTCCGAGGCCAACCGCAAGATCGAGGAGGGGGCGGTGAAGATTGATGGCGCGCGGGTCACGGACCGCACGCTGACCCTGGGCGCCGGCGCGGAACACGTCTTCCAGGTGGGGTCCCGGCGTTTTGCCAGGCTCAAGCTCGCGCCAAAACCCTGAGCGACCCGCTCCGTTGACAACCCCCTAATCGGGGCTATACTGCGCGCCCCTTGCAGCCCCAGCCGCGATGCGGCCGGGGCCGTGAGGCTGTGGGCCATCATTCGGTTGGGGCCCTTTTCCCCAGGCCAAGCGCCTTGGGGTGCTCTTTAAAAGTTTGGCAGGTAATTTGTGTGGGGACTCGCGTCTCAAGCCTTTGGCGAAAAGACCGAGTGACCAAAATGTCCAGCAGTAAGTTGGAGCCATTTTGGATCCACTCTTTTTGATGATTCTCAAAATCTTCAAGTGAAGAGTTTGATCCTGGCTCAGATTGAACGCTGGCGGCGTGCCTAACACATGCAAGTCGAGCGGTAACAGGTGTAGCAATACATGCTGACGAGCGGCGAACGGGTGAGTAATGCTTCGGAATCTGCCCA
>CATPBQ010000022.1 GCA_955652795.1 uncultured Steroidobacteraceae bacterium
ATGCGCTGCAGCACAAGCTCATCGTCCGCCATCCACTTCGGCGCTTCCACCACCAGCACCGCGACGTCCGCAGCCTCGAGTGCGGCGCTCGCGGTACGGTTCATCGCCTTGTTCAGTGCGCGGCTCGCCTGGGCGTGCAGCCCGGGTGTATCCACGAACGCGATCTGCGCCTGGGGCAAGCTGAGCACGCCCAGAATGCGGTGGCGCGTGGTCTGCGGACGCGGCGTGACGATGCTGAGCTTGTGCCCGATGAGCGCGTTGAGAAGCGTCGACTTGCCGACGTTCGGCCGTCCCACCAGCGCAGCGTATCCGCAGCGAAATTGCGGCGACGAGGCAGCGGCAGTCACGCGGACCTGTCCGGTTCGGGGTGTGTTTCGATCTCGTTGAGCATGCGCTCGGCCGCTTCCTGCTCCGCGCGGCGACGGGTCGAGCCGTGCCCCTGCGCGCAACGCCCGAGGTCGGGCACCTCGCAGCTCACCCGGAAGGTCTGCGCGTGATCCTCGCCTTCTATGTTGAGGACGGCGTAGCGCGGCAGCGCAAGACTGCGCGACTGCAGGTACTCCTGCAAGCGTGTTTTGGCGTCCTTGAGCGCGGCCGGCTCGGGCAGCGCAGCGATGCGCGCCGCGAACAGCCGCGCGATCATCGGCTCCACGGCAGGCAGTCCGCCATCGAGAAAAACCGCGCCGCAGACCGCTTCCAGAGCGTCGGCAAGGATCGACTGGCGACGAAAGCCACCGCTCCTGAGCTCCCCGGACCCGAGTTGCAGGGTCTCACCCAGGCCCAGCCCCAGGGCCACCTCGGCGAGCGGCTCGCGGCTCACCACCCTGGCACGCAGGCGGCTCAGGTCCCCTTCCGCTGCATGCGGGAAGGCTGCATACAAATGGTGCGCGATGACCAGATTGAGGACGGCGTCGCCGAGAAACTCGAGCCGCTCGTTGTTGGGACCTGCGGCGCTGCGGTGGGTCAGGGCTGCGCGAAACAGCGACAGGTCGCGCGGCTCGTAGCCCAGCCGGTCCTGCATCCAGCGCCCCGGCCAGTCAACACTCCTCATGTCCCGCCGATCGGCATGCCCTTGAAGATGGGTGCGCCGTTACTCGCCGCTGCCGCCAGCGGTGCGCGCGGTCTTGTCGAAAGTCACGTGCAGCGACACGTTTCCGAACAGCGGCGCTTCATCGTCGTACTTGGCCTCGATCAGCCACGCCCCCGCGTCGCGCCTGATCTGGATGTCCTTGATGGTGGGATACTCGACCATGTCGATCTCAAAATGCCTGTCGATCGCGGTACGGATCGCCGTCGAATCGACGGCGCTGCTCTTGCCGGTGCTCGCCGCCTGGTCAATCGCCCGTACGACCTTCATGTAGTTCAGATACACCGGCGCCAGGCGGATGCCGGCGTAAATCAAGATCGCAAACGGCGTGAGCAGAATCAACCAGCCGATTGCGGTGACACCCTGCTGCCTGTTATGCATCGATGCTAACCCCCCAACTGCGCCCCTGCAGAGCAAAGCGTGCGCCGCGCTTCGGTCATGGAATGGCGGAACCGATGCGGTTCCAGAGCGGACCGCCGGAGCGGCGCAGATCCCAATTGAACCAGATCCGGGTCGCCCTGCCGACCAGGTTCTGCTCGGGCACATAGCCCCAGCGGCGCCCGTCGTCGCTGTTGTCACGGTTGTCGCCCATCATCAGATAATGCCCCGGCGGCACGTCGCCGACAAACGGCTCCATCCGGCTGCTTGCGGGGGCGTCCTCGTCCCCGCAGACGTAGCCGCGCACGCCGCGGCGGTTGCACGCCGGCAGCACCGGCTGACGATCCAGCGCCACCGGGCAGAATATGGTTTCGTGCGCATGGCTGCCGAGCCGCTCCTCGGCCCGCACCAGGTTCACATAACAGCCGTCGGTATACCTGTCTTTCTCGATGGTGAAGTCCACTGGCTTGCCGTTGATGATGATGCGGTTGTCCTGCACTTCCACGTGATCGCCCGGCAGGCCCACCAGGCGCTTGATGAAGTTGGTCGAAGGGTCCACGGGCCAGCGGAACACTACCACGTCGCCGCGCCGCGGCCCGCCGATGTCGAGGATCTTGCGATTGATCACCGGCAGGCGCAGCCCGTAGGCGTACTTGTTGACGATGATGAAGTCGCCGTCGAGGAGCGTGGGCATCATGGAATCGGAGGGAATCCGGAACGGCTCGAAGATGAAGGAGCGCAGCAGCAGAACCACCAGGGCGACCGGAAAGAAGCTGCGCGCGTAGTCGACCGTCCCCGGCTCGGGCACAGCGCTTGGGTCCTTGCCGGCCGCGCGCGCGGCGGCGGCGCGCCGCGGGCCCAGCAGCCACGCGTCCAACGCCCACACCAGACCCGTGAGGACCGTGATCGCGAGCAGCACCGCGCTGAAGTCCAGCCGCTCGGCGAGCAGCAGGCGCAGCACCGCACAGGCGATCAGCACCGGCAACGCGCCGTACAGCACTCTCATCAGCGGCGCGTCGCGCCCGGCCTGCGCGCCGCCGGCAATCACCCGCCGCGGGCGCAGCAGCCAGTCATCGACGATACACACCAGCGACACCGGCAGCGCCAGCCAGGACAGAAGAACGATCAACGGCATCAGCGTCTGTAACATGGCAACCCTTCGTTCAATTGTGCCCGCTAGTGTTTACGGCCGACCTGCAGAACCGCCAGGAACGCTTCCTGCGGAATCTCGACATGTCCCAGCTGTTTCATGCGTTTCTTGCCTTCTTTCTGTTTCTCGAGCAGCTTGCGTTTGCGGGTCACGTCGCCCCCATAGCATTTCGCGAGCACGTTCTTGCGCAGCGCCTTGACCGTCGCGCGGGCGATGACGGCGCTGCCGATGGCCGCCTGCACCGCCACTTCGAACATCTGCCGCGGGATGAGCTCCTGCATCTTGTCCACCAGTTCGCGGCCGCGCTGGTAGGCGCTGTCGCGGTGCACAATGATCGACAGCGCATCCACCTTGTCGCCGTTGATGAGGATGTCGAGTTTCACCAGCGGCGCGGCTTCGAAGTGGCTGAACTCGTAGTCGAACGAGGCGTAGCCGCGGCTCGCCGACTTCAGGCGATCGAAGAAATCCAGCACCACTTCCCCGAGCGGCAGCTGATACTGCAGCGACACCTGGCTCCCCAGGTACTGCATCTTGTTCTGCGTGCCGCGCTTGTCGTTGCACAGTTTCAGCACCGCGCCCACGTGATCCGGCGGCACCAGGATGTTCGCCACGATGATCGGCTCGCGGATCTCGTCGAGGTCGTTGGAAGGGGGCAGCTTCGCCGGGTTGTCGACGTACACGATCACCCCGTCGCGGCGCGCCACCTCGTAGATCACCGTGGGTGCGCTGGACACGAGCGTAAGCTCGTACTCGCGCTCGAGACGCTCCTGCACGATGTCCATGTGCAGCAGTCCCAGAAACCCGCAGCGAAAGCCGAAACCGAGGGCCCCTGACACCTCCGGCTCGTAATGCAGCGCCGAGTCGTTGAGGCGCAGTTTGGCGAGCGCGTCGCGGAATTTCTCGTAATCCTCCGAGTTGACCGGGAACAGCCCGGCGAACACTCGCGGCTTGATCTGCTTGAATCCGGGGAGCGGTGCTGCCGCCGGCCGGTTCTCCAGCGTGATGGTGTCGCCGACGGGCGCGCCGTCGATCTCCCTGATACCCGCGACCACGAAGCCCACGTCGCCGGCGGGGAGCTCGCGCTCCACCACCGACTTGGGGGTAAAGCGTCCAAGCCGGTCGACCAGATGACTGCGGCCGGTGGACACCACGCGGATCCGGTCGCCGCTCTTCAGGCGGCCGTTCATCACCCGCACCAGCGACACGACGCCGACGTAGTTGTCGAACCAGGAGTCGATGATCAGGGCCTGCAGCGGCGCATCCTCCGAGCCGCGGGGCGCGGGAATGCGCCGGATGAGCGTTTCCAGAAGATCCGCAACCCCCTCGCCGGTCTTGGCGCTCACCCGCGCGGCATCGGTGGCCTGGATACCGATGATCTCCTCTATTTCGCGGCTCACACGGTCGGCATCGGCCGAGGGCAGGTCGATCTTGTTGATGACCGGCAGCACCTCCAGGCCCTGTTCAGTAGCGGTGTAGCAGTTGGCGACACTCTGCGCCTCGACACCCTGAGAGGCATCCACCACCAGCAGTGCCCCGTCGCAGGCGGCCAGCGAGCGCGACACCTCGTAGGAAAAATCCACGTGCCCCGGCGTGTCGATCATGTTCAGCTGGTAGCGCACGCCGTCGCGCGCGGTGTAGTAGAGCGTGACGCTCTGCGCCTTGATCGTGATCCCGCGTTCGCGCTCGAGCTCCATGGAGTCGAGCACCTGGTCGTGCATTTCGCGGTCGGCCAGGCCGCCGCACAACTGGATGATCCGGTCGGCGAGGGTCGATTTGCCGTGGTCAACGTGCGCGATGATGGAAAAGTTACGTATGTGCCGCATGAACCGCCGAGGTGCTGTCGCGTGCTGCCGCGCCAGAGCCAAGCGGCCGGCGGATTATAGGGAAGTTTGGCCTCTTGAGTAGCGCGCCGCTCTCAGGCGTGCGCGCCTCGGCCCGGGCGCAGCAACCGCGCGAGCTCGCGCCGATCGAGGCGGTGGCGACAGACCACCGCGCCATCGAGTAACAGCACCGGGACGTCGAGCCCGTGGCGGCGGCGAAGCAGCGGGTCGCAGTCGACGTCGACCACGTCGATCGGGGGAAGCGCGACAGTCCTGCCGAGGGCCTGCAGCTGCGCCAACATCTCATCGCACAGTGCGCAGTCGCGGCGATGCACGAGCGTCAGGCGCGGCGCCGCCATGCCTCAGGGGCGCCGTGCGCCGACCGACGGGGGTTCCCGGGCGAGCTGGTTGGCGATGAATCGCACCGTGTCCGGCGGAACCTCGCCCACCGCCGTGATCTTGTGGCCGTCGATCACGGTCGAGAAGGCGGACGATGAGCCCACCGTGGCCGACTCGGGCACCGAGGGCTGATCGGCTTGCTCGCGCCGCTGCGCTTCGACGAACACCGAGACCGAAGCAACCCCGTCGGTAAACACCAGATGGTCCACCGGGTCGGTCGAGCCGGGCAGGGTCTGGGCCGAGCGCGCCGCCATCCGGAAGCCCGGTGGCAGGCGCATCGCATTCCAGGCCAGCGTCGGCGCCCCGGGCGCCGGCGGCGCCGATTCGTTGCGCAGCCATGTGAAGCCTGCGGTCGAGACTTCGGGCTTGAACGCCGAGTCGGGGATATGCGAGGAGAGCGTGAGGCTCGCGAACACGATCTGCTCGATGACGTGCCCACGGGCGTCGCATAGCTGAGTCTTGAGCGGCATGGCGGTGGAATCGTCGATCCACAGCCGGTAGCCGTAGCGATACTGATCCTTGGGCGAAACCGTGATGACGTGAGTGTCGCGGCGGTTCAGGCGCGTGCGGGTGACTTCGCGGATGTCGTAAAAGCTCGCGGTCTGATCGTTGAGGGCGGGAAAGCCCACCAGGGATTCATCCGGCGGTCGCTGTTCGACCAGCACCGTGCGTTTGTCCGGCAGGTAGCAGGTGAGGCTCGCGCCGGTGCGGATGAACTCCCGGCCCGAACCGTCGAGCGACGCCAGCCGCTCCGAAACGGTCCCATCCTGCACGCGGTGGATGATGCGCAGCATTTCCACATGACCGCCGTGCCAGTGCGAGAACGTACCGTCATAGTCGCGCGTGGTGAGCGCCTCGTTCATGCGCTCGAGCCAATGCGCTGGGGCCTGGTCGAGTGATGTCTTATGCGCTGGCGCGGATTCGAGCGATGTCTTCTGCGGCGGGGCACGTCCGAGCGACGTGTCCTCGGCCAGCGCGGCCCCTGCGACCGCCCAGGCAAGCGTCAGGGCGACGAACCGCTCGCTACTGGACATCGCTCTGGGCATCGTCCCGCGGTTCCTCGGCGGAGCTGCCCGATTCGCTGGTCATGAAGGCCGACAGCAGATTACGGCGCGTGACGGGCGAGGAAAACACACTGTGCGCCACGACGTAGTTGGCGAGCTCGATGCTCGGCACGGCCATGGCGCGCACCGCGGGGGCGCGCGGCACGACATAGCTGTCGGGGGCGCCCGCGGCAGCGGCGGGGACCACCGCCGCACTCGGCACCGTCGCTGTCGGGGCACTCAGGTGCGCGCTCAGGGCAGCCCCGGCAAGCGGGGTCTGGGCGCGCAACCACAGAACCGAGACCAGGGCGACCCCCACGGCAACCGCGGCCGCGGCAACCGGCTGCCACCAGCGCACGCCGGCGCGCCGTGCGCCGTGCCCCGTGGCGAGCGCCGGCTCGGCCAGAATGACGGCACTCACGCGGCCCGCCAGCGGTGCGTTGAGCCGCACGCCACGCTCGGAGCGGATCGCCGCCCCGATCACCGCATAGCGACCCCAGCGCGCCTTCAGTTGCTCATCGCGCGACAGGCGTCGGGCGAGCAGCTCGCACTCCTCCGACGCCAGCTCGTCGTCGAACATGGCCGATAACTGACTGTCGAGTTCCTCGTTCATCCGAGTTCCTCCGCGCGGCCCAGGCCACCCTCGAACACCTCCCGCAGGCGGTGGTCGATGGCCTCGCGCGCTCTGAAGATGCGCGAGCGCACGGTCCCCACGGGGCAGGCCATGGCCGCGGCGATCTCCTCGTAAGAAAGCCCCTCGAGCTCGCGCAGCACGATGGCGGTGCGCAGGTCCTCGGGCAGGGCGTCAATCGCTGCGTTGACGGTCGAGCGGATCTCGTCGGTCAGCACGAGACCCTCGGGGGTCTCGGAATCTTTCATCCGGCCTTGCATGTCGTAAGACTCTTCGTTGCTGCGGTCAAGGTCATATTCGATGGGGCTGCGGTCACGGGAGACCACGGCGTTCTTGGCGGTGTTGATAGCGATGCGATACAGCCAGGTGTAGAAGGCACTGTCGCCGCGAAACTGCGGCAGAGCTCGATAGGCCTTGATGAAGGCTTCCTGAGCGATATCCTCTGCTTCCGCCGGGTTACGCACGTAGCGCATGACCAGCTTGACGAGTTTGTGCTGGTACTTGAGCACCAGCGCATCGAATGCCCCCTTGTCCCCGCGCTGCACGCGGCGTACCAGGCTCAGATCACTTGCATCGGCGCTCATGCGCGCCCGCTACTCCCAATCAGAGGGCCGCCGTGCCGTGCGCTGAGTAGACTGTGACCTCACCTGAAAGTTCAGCATGCGTCGGCGGGAGTGCCGGTTGCTGTGACGAGAATAGCGCCGACCCGCCTTGCATAGCGACATAAGTCCGAATCGCCCCCGCCAGGCGCGCCAATTGGGGGGCCGGTGGGGTGTTTTCACCCAGCAGGTACTGCGCCAGCAGGGGGTCAGGCAGCGCCAGCAGCTCTTCGAGTGCCCCCCGCTCCTGGGGCGAGGCGTGCGCCAGAGCGTCACGCGCGAAACGCTCGAGCATCACATCCAGCTCCTTCATTCCCCGGCGGCAACGCCACAGCAAGCGCCGTGCCTGCGCGTCCAGCGCCGCGGCGGGGGTTGCACTCACGGGGTGGCTCGGGGCGACACGCATCAGCTGTGGCGCTCCACCAGCATCTTCTTGATCTCGGCAATCGCCCGGGCGGGGTTCAGATCCTTCGGGCACACATCGGTGCAGTTCATGATCGTATGGCAGCGGTATAGCCGGAAGGGGTCCTCCAGCTCATCCAGCCGCTCGCCGGTCGCCTCGTCGCGGCTGTCGATGATCCAGCGGTAAGCGGCGAGCAGTGCCGCAGGACCCAGGAAGCGCTCGCTGTTCCACCAATAGCTCGGGCAGGCGGTCGAGCAGCACGCGCACAGGATGCACGCCGCGGGACGGTCGATCCGCTCCTGCTCCTCTTTTGATTGCAGCCGCTCCCGATCCGCAGACACCGGCGTGCGCGTCTGCAGCCAGGGCTTCACGGAGGCGTACTGCGCGTAGAAGTTGGTGAGGTCCGGAACCAGGTCCTTCACCACCGGCAGATGCGGCAGCGGGTAGATGCGGATCTCGGCAGCCAGGTCCCGCGTGGCCGTGGTGCAGGCGAGGCAGTTGACGCCGTTGATGTTCATGGCGCACGAGCCGCAGATGCCCTCGCGGCACGAGCGGCGGAACGTAAGCGAGGAGTCGATGGCGGCTTTGATCTGGATCAGGGCATCGAGCACCATCGGACCGCAGCTTCTGGCTTCGAGCTCGAAAGTGTCCAGGCGCGGGTTGCTGCCTGCGTCCGGATTGAAGCGATAGATGCGCAACGTGCGCACCGCGCGCGTACCCGGGGGCGCTGCGTACGTGATGCCCTTCACGATGCGAGAGTTGGCAGGCAGGCGGAATTCGGCCATCACAGTCCTTCAGTAGGTGCGCGCCTTGGGCGGAATCGACTCGACGTCGCCCGTCAGGGTGTTCAGATGCACCGGGCGATAGTCAAAGCGGGCACGCTGCGGCCCCTCGACCCACACCAGCGTGTGCTTGAGCCAGTTGCGGTCGTCGCGCTGCGGGAAATCCTCGCGGGCGTGCGCGCCGCGGCTCTCGGTGCGATTCGCCGCCGAGTGGATGGTGGCCGTGGCCTGCAGCAGCAGGTTCTCGAGCTCGAACGTCTCGATGAGATCGGTGTTCCAGATGAGCGAGCGGTCGGTGATGCGTACCTCGGCAAAGGATGCGAAAGTCGCCCCGATCCTTTCGATCCCCTGCGCGAGGCTCTCGCCGCTGCGAAATACCGCGGCGTCCAGCTGCATGGCCTTCTGCATCTCCACGCGGATCGCAGCGGTTGCGCGCGCACCGTTGGCGTTGCGCAGGCGATCGAGCCGCGCTATTGCCGGCTGCCCCGCATCCGCGGCCAGGGGAGGATGGCGACTGCCGGGTTTGACGGTTTCGGCACAGCGCCGCGCCGCCTCGCGCCCGAAGATCACCAGATCCAGCAACGAGTTGCTGCCCAAGCGATTGGCGCCGTGCACCGACACGCAGGCCGCTTCCCCTACCGCCATGAGCCCGGGGACGATGCTGTCCGGATCGCCGTCCTTCGGCCGCACCACTTCGCCACGGTAGTTGCAGGGGATGCCTCCCATGTTGTAGTGCACGGTCGGCTGCACCGGAATGGGCTCGCGGGTGACGTCGACGCCGGCGAATATGCGCGCCGTCTCCGCGATTCCGGGCAGGCGTTCGTGAATGACACCGGCCCCCAGGTGCTCGAGGTGCAGATCAATGTGATCGTGCTCGGCGCCGACGCCGCGCCCCTCGCGCACCTCCACCGTCATGGCCCGGCTCACGACGTCGCGCGAGGCGAGATCCTTGGCGTTGGGCGCATAGCGCTCCATGAAGCGCTCGCCCTTGGAGTTGGTGAGATAGCCGCCCTCGCCACGCGCCCCTTCGGTGATCAGGCATCCCGCGCCGTAGATGCCGGTGGGGTGAAACTGCACGAACTCCATGTCCTGCAGCGGCAGGCCGGCGCGCAGCACCATGGCATTGCCGTCGCCGGTGCAGGAGTGCGCCGAGGTACACGAGAAATAAGTGCGCCCGTACCCGCCGGTGGCGAGGATGGTCGCGTGCGCGCGGAAGCGGTGCAACGTGCCCTCGGTAAGATCGAGCGCCACCACCCCGCGGCACACGCCATCCTGCATGATGAGATCGATCGCGAAGTACTCAATGAAGAAGGTCGCAGCGTGGCGGATCGACTGCTGATACAGGGCGTGCAGCATCGCATGTCCGGTGCGGTCCGCCGCGGCGCAGGTGCGCTGCGCGATGCCCTTGCCGAAGTGCGTCGTCATGCCGCCGAATGGACGCTGGTAGATGCGGCCGGCTTCGGTGCGCGAGAACGGCACGCCGTAATGCTCCAGCTCGATCACCGCCGCGGGCGCCTCCTTGCACATCAGCTCGATCGCGTCCTGGTCGCCGAGCCAATCCGAGCCCTTGACGGTGTCGTACATGTGCCAGCGCCAGTCGTCCTCGCCCATATTGCC
>CATPBQ010000023.1 GCA_955652795.1 uncultured Steroidobacteraceae bacterium
ATCCTGGTCGCGGCGCTGTCGGCGATGAACAGCCAGCTCTACATCACCACGCGCATGATGTTCAGCCTGTCGCGGGCGAATCAGGCGCCGCGTCGCTTCGGTCTCCTGAGCCGGCGCGGTGTGCCGGTACAGGCGCTGCTGTTCTCGAGCATCGGCATCGCGCTCGCCACCGTGCTGAGCATCGTGGCGCCGAAGTCGGCGTTCATTCTCATGGTGTCGATCTCCGCCTTTGGCGCCATGTTCACCTGGATGATGATCTTCATCACCCACTATCGCTTTCGCCGCGTGCATGCGCGGACGGGGGCTGCGCCGTTGCGCTTTCGTATGGTTGGCTTTCCCGCCACGACACTGCTTGGCGCTGCGCTTATGGCAGCGGTTCTGCTGACGACCGCCTTCACGGAGGCGTTCCGCATGACGCTGGTCTTCGGGCTGCCGTTTCTGGCCTGCCTGACCGTGGCGTACTGGATCTGGCACCGGCAGAGCGCGCGCACTGCTGTATCCAGTGCCGGCACCGCCTGAGCACTGGATGGATCGTAGCGCTCGCCTGCGTCATTAACTTGCCACTTCCCCCGGAGTAAGCTCCGCAGGTAGAAATGGAAGGAGCTCGCCCCATGGCCACAAAACCGATTCCCGATGGATACCGCACTGCGACCCCGTACCTGATCATCAAGGGTGCGGCCGACGCGATCGAGTTCTACAAGCGCGCCTTCGGTGCCACGGAGCTGCTGCGCATGGCCGACACGCAGGGCCGAGTGGGTCACGCCGAGATCAAGATCGGCGACTCCGTGATCATGCTGGCCGACGAGCATCCCGCCATGGGCTACCGCGGCCCACGCTCGCTCGGTGGATCGAGCGTCAGCATCCTGCTGTACCTGGAGGATGTGGACGCCGTGTTCGAACGCGCCGTCAAGGCCGGGGCGACGGCGCAGCGGCCAGTGGCGGATCAATTCTACGGCGACCGCTCGGGCACGCTGGAAGATCCGTTCGGTCACGTGTGGACGGTCGCCACGCACGTGGAGGATGTGCCACTGGAGGAGATGGAGCGGCGTGCCGAGGCAGCCATGAAGTCGGCGGCTCCCGCCGCCTCCTGAGGTCGCTGACGTGTTGTTCTGAAGCGGGTAGGGCCGGGTGAGGCGATCACGCGGCCCTACCGCCGACTCCCTGCGCGCTCGCGATTTGCCTGGCGCGACCCTCCTCGTTCATGATGGCGAAAAGCCCCTCAGGGGCGTCCCGGGGGAGAGACTGCCGGCCCGCGTCGCCGCGGGCGGCGGGCCATCATGGTTTTCAACTCGCTCACGTTCGTCGTGTTCTTCGCGTGCGTGCTTGCGATTCACGCGCTGCCCCTGCCCTGGACCGCGAAGAAAATCAACCTCCTGATCGCGAGCTACCTGTTCTACGCGGCGTGGAATCCGCCGTTCGTGATCCTGCTGTGGGTGTCGACCGTGGTCGACTGGTATGCCGCGCAGGGACTGGTGAAGGCGCAGCGTGCCGCGACCCGGCATGCCTGGATGCTGCTGTCGGTGATCGCGAACCTGGGCCTGTTGGGGTATTTCAAGTACGGACAGTTCCTGCTCGATAACTTCACTTCCCTGATGTCGGCGGTCGGCATCGCCTATCACCCCGCCCACTACGACATCGTCCTGCCGGTGGGCATCTCCTTCTATACGTTCGCGACCATGTCGTACACGCTGGACGTGTACCTGCGGCGCGCGGCGCCGGCGCAGAACCTGCTCGATTACGCGCTGTTCGTGACGTTCTTCCCGCACCTGGTGGCCGGTCCCATCATGCGCCCGACGGAGCTGGTGCCGCAGTTCGCGCAGCCGCGCCGCGCCACCGGGCAGCAGCTGCGCTTTGGCCTGGCGCTAATGACCCTCGGTCTCTTCAACAAGGTCGTGCTCGCCGACAGTTTCCTGGCGGGCGCCGCCGAGCGCGTCTACGACAGCGATAAGATCCCCGGGGCACTCGATGCCTGGGCGGCGACGCTGGCGTTCAGCGGTCAGATCTTCTGCGACTTCGCCGGCTATTCGACCACCGCGATCGGCGCAGCCCTGTGCCTCGGATTCGCCATGCCGGACAATTTCCGCTTCCCCTACGCGGCGGTGGGATTCTCGGATTTCTGGCGCCGCTGGCACATCACGCTGTCCTCCTGGCTGCGCGACTATCTGTACATTCCACTCGGGGGTAACCGTCACGGTGCGCGCCGCACCTACGCTGCGCTCATGACCACGATGCTCCTGGGAGGCCTGTGGCACGGTGCGAACTGGACCTTCGTCGCCTGGGGCGGCCTGCACGGTGTGTATCTCGCCGCCGAGCGCGCGCTGCGCGCGCGCTTCACCCACTACCGGCCTGGACCGCTGGCCTTCGTGGCGCTCGGCCTTCTCACCTACACGCTGGTCAACGTGACCTGGGTGTTCTTTCGCGCCAAGACCTTCAGTAAGGCCTGGATCGTGCTGCGCGGCATGTTCGGCCAGAACGCAGCGGCCAAGCCGATCCTGGCGACCTTCAGCCTCATTTCGGTGGCCGCGATCGTCGGTGGGATCGTGCTCACGCACTGGCTGATGCGCGCGCGCACGCTGGAGTCGGTTGTCGCACGCGCCCCGGCGGTGGCGTTGTGCATGATCTGGGCGTTGATGGCCTTTGCGATTGTCATTGCCCAGGGAGCTGGAAATGCATTCATCTACTTCCAGTTCTGACACCCTGCCCAACGCGGCGGACGGCTACCCGCGCCAGAGCGCGCCGGACCGCTATGCGCGCCAGACCGCGGCGGATCGGCCCGGTGTGGCGCAGCCGGTACCCCTGCGCCCGGTGCCGCAGCAGCCCTGGGGCAGGATCCTGATCGGCACGGTGCTGCTGCTCGTGCTGCTGGTTGCCGGCTGGGAGGAGTACTGGCGCGCGTACGGCGTGCGGCCGAGCATCGCCAATACCTACGGCCTGTGGGCGATCCAACGCCGGCGCATCGATGCCGGTGAAGGGAACGCGACAGTGCTGGTCGGCGCATCGCGCCTGTATTTCGATATTCAGTTGCCGGTGTGGGAGCGCCTCGATGGCACACGTCCGATCCAGCTTTCCTTCGAAGGCACCTCACCCCTCAAAGCCGTGGAGGACCTCGCAGCGGATCCCAGATTTACCGGCCGCGTGCTGATCGCCGTGGAGCCCGATCTGTTCTTTTCCGGCTATGAGTATCGCAGCGGGGCGATCCGCTACGCGCGCAAGGAATCGCCCTCGCAGCGTATCGGTCAGTGGCTGTCGATGCGACTGATCGAGCCTTACTTCGCATTTGACGACCCCGACTACGCGCTGCAGACCGTGCTCGCGCGCCAGCCCTGGCCGGCCCGCCCGGGCCTGCATTCCTTCATCAGGGTGCGCAAGCTCGCCGAGACCGAGGCCGACCGTAACACTCACCTGTGGAGCAAGGTCGACGCCGATCCGCAGTATCGCGGGCTGGCGCGCCGCATCTGGCTGCAGAACTTCGTGCCGTCCGAAGATGATCCTTCGCCCGCGGAGGCTCTGAAGGTCGAGAAGGAACAGATCGAGCAGATGGCGAAGGCGGTCGCACAGCTTCGCGCCCGCGGTGTGAAGGTGTTGTTCGTGCGTATGCCCAGCATAGGGCCATATCTCGAATACGAGAATCGGAATTTCCCGCGTGCACGAGCCTGGCATGCGCTGCTGGCCGCCACCGGGGCGCCGGGCATTCACTTCGAGGACTACCCCCAGATGCACGGCTACAACCTGCCGGAGTGGTCGCATATGACACGTGCGGACGCCGAACGCTTCACCGCGGTGCTGTACGGGATCATCCAGCGCGATTTCTGGGGTCCGGAGGCTGCGGACTAGATCAGGACGGGTTCTTCACCCAGCCGCGCGGCTTGCGGTTGAACCCCACCTGCACGTCGACCAGCTTCTTGCCGCACCGGCACCGGAATCTCGCGACGATGTTGGCGATCGGTTCGTCCCAGCCGCAGCGGCAATGACGCGCGAGGAACGCGGGCGTGATTTCGCGCGAGTGCCGGCAGGTGCGGCAGGTAACGACGATGACGTAATCGCCGAAGTGATCGCGCAGCCTCTCGACCGAATTCCATGGGAGCATGGCGCGAGTGTGGGCAACGCCGCCGGCGCCCGTCCACACAGTGCTAGAGTGCTGACGACACTGTTTGGGACCATTCCATGTGCGGCAAGTACATCCTGGCGCAAGCCGCGAAGGCCGAGCGGGCAATGGGGATCAGGCGCGGGCGCTGGGAGTATCCGCTGAGCTACCGGGTGCTGCCGACCGAGCAGGTTCCGGTCGTCGTGGCCGAGTCCGGCGAGCGTGAAGCGGCGATGATGCGCTGGGGCCTGATCCCCTACTGGGCCTACGGAGTGCCGCTCAAGGCGTCCACCATCAATGCCAGGGTCGAGCGCATCGCGAGCGCTCCGAGTTACAAGGATCCGTGGCAGCGCGGTCAGCGATGCATTCTGGTCATGGGCGGCTTCTATGAGCCGCACGTGAACGAGGACGGTACGCGCGATCCCTTTTTTGTGCAGCTCGCCGACCGCGAGGTGTTCGGCGTCGCAGGCCTGTGGGATCGCTCACGGCGGCAGGACGGATCGTACGTCTTCTCATGCACGCTGATCACGGTGCCTGCCAACCGCCTGCTGGCCGAGGTTCACAACGAGAAGCAACGCATGCCGGCGGTCCTCGCTGAAAGCGAGCACGAGGCCTGGCTAAGCGGCGCGATGCAGGACGCAAAGGCGACGCTCAAGAGCTACCCGGAGGAACTCATGGTGGCCTGGAAGGTGAGTCGCCGGGTGAACAGCCCGAAGCTGCCGAACGACGCGAGCCTGATCGAGCCCCTCTAGATGTGCGATGCGCGTCACAGTTCACGGTCCGTTCAGGGCCCGGGGTGTGTCATTCACGGTGCGGGTTGGCATAGTTCGCAGGAGCGGTGCTTAGAGGAGCGGTGCTTATGAGAGCGATTCTTTCCATGCTGCTGTCGGTCCTGGCATTCGGCACGGTTGTGCCCCTGGCCCAAGCGCAGAATGTCGGCATCAGCGCAACGATCACCGGCGAAATTGTTCCCGGCGTGTATGGCCGGGTAGTGCTGGGTAACCGGCCACTGCCGCCGGTCCTCTACGCGCAGCCGGTAGTCGCCGAGCCGGTGGTGGTGGCTGAGCCAGTGCCGATGGAGCCGATCTATCTGCACGTGCCGCCGGGCCATGCGAAGCACTGGCGCGCGCATTGCCACGAGTACAACGCCTGCGACCGACCGGTGTATTTCGTGAGATCCGCCGAGTACGAACCCGGCTATCGTCCCGAGCGCCGCCACGAGGAGCACGAGCATGCTCACCATGGCGATCACGAAGAGCGGGGCGATGATCGCGGCGATCGTGACCACGAGCACGGGCATCATCACGACGACTAGAGCCGCCGCCCGCGCGAGCCCGGTACGCGGGGCCGGCGCTTAGGTCAGGGCCCACCGCCTGCGGCCCCTCGCGTAACAGACTTAAGTATCGACTTAAGTATCGCCCGCCGCTTGGGATCGCCGCGCGCGCGGAATACCGCCTGATGCCGGCGTCGATGTTCTAGGATAGCCGCAAAAGAAGAACGGAGCGCGGATCCATGGGCCGTTATCGACGTCATCTCATCGGGCTCGCCATTGTCGTCGTGCTCATCGGCGCGTACGCCGCGGCCGGCTTTCTCGCCGTGCCGTATTTCGCGCGCAAGGGCCTGCGGGATTTCGTAAAC
>CATPBQ010000024.1 GCA_955652795.1 uncultured Steroidobacteraceae bacterium
GCGCTTCGATGATCGCGTAGCGGGCGTGCCCGCGAAGTTCGCCCGCAATGC
Organism: uncultured Steroidobacteraceae bacterium; assembly: GCA_955652795.1. GTDB lineage: Bacteria > Pseudomonadota > Gammaproteobacteria > Steroidobacterales > Steroidobacteraceae > 13-2-20CM-66-19. The sequence goes on from CATPBQ010000024.1 coordinate 52, forward strand.
GCGGCACATCGCGCACCTGGACGTCGATCGCGCCGAGGTGAACAAGGTCAAGCGCGTGCACTGGAGCCACGTGGGGCTGGTCGCGGGCGCACTGCGGGCGCTGACCGCGCACGGGCGGCAGACGCAGTTTCAGCGCGACTTCAGCCCCTGGACGGCCGAGGTCGCCGAGCTGAAGCGCGTCTATGCCATGAACTACGACCGCGCCAGTCCCCTGATCCAGCCGTACTACGTCATCGAGGAGCTCAACCGCCACGCGCGCGGTGAAGCCATCATCACCACCGGCGTCGGCCAGCACCAGATGTGGGCGGCACAGTACTGCGACTTCACCTCACCCAGGTTGTGGCTGACCTCCGGCAGCATGGGAACCATGGGTTTCGGCCTGCCGGCGGCCATCGGGGCGCAGATCGCGTGCCCGAAGCGCCTGGTGATCGACATCGACGGGGATTCCAGCATCCGCATGAACATCGGGGAACTGGAGACCGTGACCACCTACGACCTGCCGCTGAAGGTCGTGGTGCTCAACAACTTCGGCGACGGCATGGTCAAGCAGTGGCAGAAGCTGTTTTTCAAGGGTCGCCTGTCGGCGAGCGACCGCTCGCTGCACAAGAAGGACTTCGTCAAGGCGGCGCAGGCGGACGGCTTTCGCTACGCGGCGCGCCTGGAGCGCAAGCCCGACGTGCCGCACGTCATCGCGGAGTTCGTGGCGTTTGCGGGACCGGCGTTCCTGGAAGTGATGATCGACCCGGACGCCGGCGTGTATCCGATGGTGGGGCCGGGGCAGAGCTATGAGGAGATGATCACCGGCGAATTCATTCCCTCGCGCCACAAGGTCGAGATCAAGGCCCCGGACCCCTCGGAGATGTTCTGAAAGCGCGGGAGACTGCCATGAAGTATCTGCACACCATGGTGCGCGTCACCGACATCGACGCATCACTCAGTTTCTACCGCGACGCGCTCGGGCTCACCGAGCTGTCGCGCAAGGACTACCCGCAGGGACGCTATACGCTGGTGTTCCTGGCGGCGCCCGGCGATGAGTCGGCCCAGGTGGAACTCACCCACAACTGGGACCCGGAGAGCTACACGGGCGGGCGTAACTTCGGACATCTGGCTTATGCCGTGGAAAACATCTACGCCACCTGCCAGCGCCTCGCCGATCACGGCGTGACCATCCTGCGGCCCCCGCGCGACGGCCACATGGCATTCGTGCGCTCACCGGACAACATTTCCATCGAGCTGCTGCAGCAGGGCGCGTCGCTCGCGCCCGCCGAACCGTGGAAGTCGATGCCCAACACCGGCAGCTGGTAAGCGCATCGACCGCGCATGAAAACGATCCCGAGCCTGCTGATCGCGGCGCTGTTCGCGACGCTGACGTTCGCGGTGTGGGCGTATCTGAACCGCCCGACGCGCGAGCCGCCCTGGCCGGCGCGCATCCAGGGATTCGCCTTCTCGCCGTTTCGCGCTGGCGAGGACCCGAACCGCCTGCAGATGCCGACCGATGCCGAGATCGACGCGGACCTGGCGCTGCTCGAGGGCAAGGTCAACGCGGTGCGCACCTACAGCGTCGAGATGACCCTCGCCGACGTGCCGGGGCTCGCCGAGCGCCACGACCTGAACGTCGCCCTCGGCGCCTGGATCGACGGTCACCGCGACCTCAACGAGCAGCAGCTGCAGACCACCGTCGCTCTCGCCAACACCCACATCAACGTGGTGCGGGTCCTGATCGGCAACGAGGTGGTGCTGCGCGGCGATGTGCCGGTCGCGGAGCTCGAGGCTTACCTGGATCGCGCGCGCAAGGCGATCGAGCAGCCGGTGAGCACCGCCGAGCCCTGGCACGTGTGGCTCGCGCACCCGGAGCTCGCGCAACACGTCGACTTCATCGGCGTGCACCTGTTGCCCTATTGGGAGGGTGTCGCGGTCGACACCGCGGTCGAGTATTCGCTGGCGCAGTTCAAGCGGCTGCAGCAGGTGTTCCCGCACAAGCCGATCGTGGTGGCGGAGATCGGCTGGCCTAGCCGCGGCCGCACCCGCGAGTCGGCGGTCGCCTCCGACTCCAACGAGGCGCTGTTCCTGCGCCGCTTCCTGCACCGCGCCGAACAGGAGCAGATGATCTATTACGTGATGGAGGCCTTCGATCAGCCCTGGAAGGCCTACATGGAAGGCGCGGTCGGATCGTACTGGGGAGTGTACGACGTAAACCGGCAGCCGAAGTTCGCCTTCACCGCGCCGATCGTGCGCGTGCCGGAGTGGCACATTCTCGCGGCGGTGTCGGTGGCGGTGGCGCTGCTGGTGCTGGGACTGCTCTATCTCAACAGCGATGCGCTGCGCAACCGCGGGCGCAGTTTCCTCGCGGTGGTGGTGTACGCCACCGCGACCATCGCGGTGTGGGTCATCTACGACTTCACGCAGCAGTACATGACCGTCTCGAGCGTCATCGCCGGCGTGCTGCTGCTGTTGGGGATGCTGGGGGTCATGATGGTGCTGCTGGCCGAGGCGCACGAGTGGGCCGAGGCGCACTGGGTCTCGTACCGGCGCCGGCTGGGCGCGCCGGTGTTTAGCCACAGCGAGCGCTCGCCGAAGGTCTCGGTCCACGTGCCGGCCTACAACGAGCCGGCGGCGATGCTCATCGAGACGCTCGATGCGCTCGCGCGCCTCGACTACCCGGACTTCGAGGTGCTGGTCATCGACAACAACACCCGCGACGAGAACGTCTGGCGCCCGGTCGAGGCGCACTGCGCGCAGCTCGGCGCGCGCTTCCGCTTCTTCCATGTCGCGCCGCTCGCGGGCTTCAAGGCCGGCGCGCTCAACTACGCGCTCGCGCGCACCGCGCCGGATGCCGAGATCGTCGCGGTCATCGACGCCGACTACCTGGTCGAACCGCGCTGGCTGCGCGATCTCACGCCCGGATTCCATGATCCGCGCATCGCCATCGTGCAGGCGCCGCAGGACTACCGCGATGCAGGCATGAGCGCCTTCAAGGCCATGTGCTACGCCGAGTACCGCGGCTTCTTCCACATCGGCATGATCACGCGCAACGAGCGCAACGCCATCATCCAGCACGGCACCATGACCATGGTGCGGCGCCCGCAGCTGAGCGACTGCGGCGGCTGGGCCGAGTGGTGCATCACCGAGGACGCGGAGCTCGGGCTGCGCATATTCGAGGCCGGCTACGAAGCCGTCTACATACCGGCGAGCTACGGCCGCGGCCTGATGCCCGACACCTTCATCGACTTCAAGAAGCAGCGCTTCCGCTGGGCCTACGGCGCGATGCAGATCCTCAAGGCGCACGCGCGGACGCTGTTCATGGAAGGCGGGCCGCTGTCCCCGGGGCAGCGCTATCACTTCGTCGCCGGCTGGCTGCCGTGGGTGGCCGACGGCTGCAACCTGCTGTTCAACCTGGCGGCGCTGGGCTGGTCCGTCGCCATGGTGTGGGCGCCGCATCAGATCGAGCCGCCGCTGGTCATGTATTCGGTGCTGCCGTTGTCGCTGTTTACTTTCAAGCTCGCCAAGCTCGTGCATCTGTACCACGTGCGCGTCGGCGCCAACGTGCGCCAGACACTCGCCGCCGCGATCGCCGGACTCGCACTCACGCACACCATCGGCAAGGCGGCGGTAAAGGGCCTGGTCACCCGCAGCGAGCCGTTCTTCCGCACGCCCAAGCAGGTCAGCGCCTCAGGCGTGCTGCACGCGCTGGCCGCCGCACGCGAGGAGACCCTGATGATGGCTGGCCTCATGCTCTCGGCCTGGGCGGTCGCCCACTTCGCCCCGAGCGAAGGTCCCGATCGCTACGCCTGGGGTCCCGACCGCCTGGCGTGGATCGTGGTACTGCTCGTTCAGTCCGTGCCGTACACCTCCTCATTGCTGGTGTCGCTGGCCAGCGCGTTCCCGCTGCCGGCGCGGCTGCTCGGCACCCACTATCGTCTGATCATGGCCTCCGGCAAGCGCGCCGAGACGGACCCGGCGAGCTGACCGGTGCGCCAGGCGCGGCTGCGCGCGATGGCGCTCATGAACGCGGCTGTCGCCGTGTTCGCGGGCATGGATGCGCTGCTGAAACTCCTGTCCGCGCACTACCCGCCCATGGAAGTGGTGGTGCTGCGCGGCGCGGCCTCGCTGCCGTTCATGCTGCTGCCGCTGCTGCTCACCGGGCGGTGGCGCGACCTGCGGATACGACGCTTCCCGATGCATCTGCTGCGCGGCCTGCTCGGCGTCGTGGCCCTGGGCGGTTTCATCTATGCGGTGCGGGTGCTGTCACTGGCCAATGCCTATGCGGTGTTCCTCTCAGCCCCGCTCATCGTGACCGCCCTCTCGGTACCGCTGCTCAAGGAGCACGCCGATGCCCGCAACTGGGTCGCCATTCTGCTGGGCCTCGCCGGGGTGCTCACCGTGCTGCGGCCGAGCGCCTCCGCTCTGGTCACCTGGGGAGCACTCGCCGCGCTGGTCGCCGCCATCGCTTATGCCCTGAGCATCATCGCGGTGCGGGTGCTGACGCGCAGCGACAGCACCGCGAGCGTGGTCGTGTGGACCGTCAGCCTGATGACCGCATTTGCGGCCGTGATTGCCGCGCCCGACTGGGTGCCGATCGAGCGCGTGCACTGGCGCTGGCTTCTTGCCCTCGGGGGACTCGGCGCGATCGGGTCGTACCTGCTCACGGCGGCCTTCCGGTCCGCACCCGCCTCGGTGGTGGCGCCGTTCGAATACAGCGCGCTCCTGTGGGGCATTGCCATCGACCGGGTGGTGTGGCACGTGCTGCCCTCGATGCGGGTGTGCCTGGGCGGCGGCCTGGTGATCGCGAGCGGTCTGTATCTGATCTGGCACGAGCGGACCCGCACCGGAACCGAGTCATCACAACAGTCATGGAAGTGGCGCGCGCGGCAAGGCAGAATGTCGCGCCGATCGCCGACAGTGGAAGACGTCGCTCGCAAACAAGAGGAAGACTCACCATGAGCACCGCCGATATCCGTGGACGATTCATCTGGCACGAGTTGTTGACGACTGATACGGCGGCCGCCGCCGCCTTCTACCCCCGGGTCGTCCCGTGGCGGACCCAGCCTTCCAGCATGCCCGGCTACACGTTATGGATGGCCGGACAAACCCAGATCGGCGGCTTGATGGCCCTGCCGCAGGATGCGGGCGGCCCGCCGTCTCACTGGCTCGTCTACGTGCACGCCCAGCGTCGACGCCTCCTGCGTCCAGGCCCAGGGCCTCGGTGCCAAGGTGCTGAAGGCCGCCGCGGACATTCCTAA
>CATPBQ010000025.1 GCA_955652795.1 uncultured Steroidobacteraceae bacterium
CCGGAGAGCAACACGGCGACCACCGGCACCGCCTCGGCGCGCAGCCGGCGCAGCAGCGCCACATCGCGCTTGTCGCCCGGACTGTATTCGAGCGAGGGCACATCGCCCGTCCCTTCCGCGTACGGGTTCTCGCCGAACACCACGATCGCGACGTCGGGACGGGTGTGGAACTCGCCCGCCTCGCTCAACTCCGTCGTGCCGCCCGCCGCCGTCACGCAACGCGCGATGCCAGCATAGATCGACTGCGCATGCGGAAAGTCCTGGTTGGGCTCGGTGCCCTGCCAGGTGATGGTCCAGCCGCCGCTTTGCTTGGCGATGTTGTCGGCGCCATCACCCGCCACCAGCACGTGCGCGTGCGGCGATAACGGCAGGAGGTGATGGCGGTTCTTCAGCAGCACCAGCGACTCGCGCACCGCCCGGCGCGCCACCGCGCGATGCGCCGGCGCGCCGAGCAGCTCGAAGCGGCCGGCAAACGGCCGCGACGACGGACGTGCCTCGCGATCCAGGTGCGCGCGCAGCTTGACGCGCAGCACCCGGCGGACCGCATCATCGAGCCGTGCGCCGGAGATCTCGCCTGACGTCACTTGGGCCAGTGTGTGGGCATGCAGGGCGCGCCAGCCGTCCGGCGCCATGAACACGTCGAGTCCGGCATTGAGCGCCGCGGCGCAGCTGTCGGGCGTGCATCCCGGCAGCTGCGCATGGCCGTTCCAGTCCCCGAGCACCAGGCCGTCGAAGCCCATGCGACCCTTCAGCACATCGGTGAGCAGCGCGTGGTAGCCGTGCATCTTCACGCCGTGCCAGCTGGAGTAGGACACCATCACGGTCTGTGCGCCGGCGGCGATCGCAGCCCGGTAGCCGGCGCCGTCGACGTCGCGCAGCTCGCTCTCGGTCGCGGTGTTGTCACCCTGGTCCTGGCCGCCGGTGCCGCCGTCGCCCAGAAAGTGCTTCGGTGTCGCGATCACGTGTGCGGCGTCGAGAAACTGGCGCGTGCCGGGCGTGCCCTGCAACCCTCTCACCATGGCGGCAACGTACTGGCGCACCAGTGCGGGATTCTGCGAGTAGCTCTCGTAGGTCCGTCCCCAGCGCTCATCACGCGCCACGGCGGCCGTGGGGGAAAACGCCCAGTCGAGCCCGGTGACCCGCACCTCGAGCGCGGTGATCGCGCCGATGCGGCGGATGAGCTGCAGGTCGCGCGCCGCGCCCAGCCCGATGTTGTGCGGAAATATCGTCGCCCCCGGGATGTTGTTGTGCCCGTGCACCGCGTCCGCCCCCCACAGGGCGGGGATCCCGGGGGACCCGGACGCAGCGACCGAGGCGTCATAGAACCGGTCGGCGAGCGCCAGCCACTCACCGGGTGGAGCGAGCTTATCGCCGTGGGGCGAGGAATTGCCGCCGTTCAGAATGGATCCGAGGGGATAGTGACGCAGGTCATCGGGAGTGATGCTGTCGATATCGGCCTGGATGAGCTGACCGACCTTCTGCTCGGGTGTCAGGCGCCCGAGCAGCTCATCGATGCGCCTCTCGAGCCTCTGATCGTGCGGCAGGGCCGGCGGCAGCGTCGGCCAGCGTTGCGGGTGCACCTGCGCCGTGGTCGCGGGGCTCAGGTCGGCGCTGAGCGCCGGGCTCAGCGCGTACAGCGCCACAGCGTACGCGACGCAATAGCCCGCGATGCGGGCCGGTCTCCTTTTCATGGTCAATCATAGGATACACATTGAGGTCGACGCCCATGCTGGAACCAGTGACTCAGGTCCGTAGTCTCGAGGCGAGCGGCACGCGCGCGAGGCGCGCGGGCACCCCGGCTGCAACGGACGAGCTACCCGACCTGCTGCTGATCGAGCGCGCACGCAGCGGGGAGGAACGTGCGATCGAGGCACTGATCCGGCGCTACGGCCGGCGGATGTTTCGCGTCGCCCGCAGCGTGTTGCCGGACGAGGATGCGGCGGACTTAGCGGTGCAGGACGCGTATCTGGCCGCATTCGGCGATCTGAATCGTTACACGCCCACCGGAAAATTCGCCGCCTGGCTGACGCGGCTGGCGTTCAACCAGGCGCGGGCGCTGCGCGCCAGCGCTCGATCCGGGCCGCTCGCGGCGCCGCGGCAACTGGCGCCGGCACCGGCGCCCGCGGGCGCTGCAGCCGAGGAGATGCAGGAGCGGCGCGCGCTCGAGCACGCGATCGGCGGCCTGCCGGAGGTCTTCCGCACCGTGTTCGTGCTGCGGGTGGTGGAAGGCATCAGCGGCATCGAAACCGCCGCCTCCCTCGGCGTGCACGAGACGACCGTGCGCACACGCATGTACCGCGCGCAGCGGCGGCTCGCGCCGGACGTGGCGCACCGGGTGCGCGTCGTACCCGGATTCCTCGACCTGACCCCGGAGCGCCTCGATCGCATCGTCAAGCGCGTGCTGGCGCAGCTCACTCACGGCTCAATCCTGACGATCAGCGCCTCGCCTCCCTGAAAGGGCACGCTGTCGCCGGCCGCTTTGCCCAGCAGTGACTGGGCAAGCGGCGCAACCCAGCTCAAGAGTCCGTGGGCGGCGTCCGCTTCGTCCTCGCCGACCAGCTGGAAGGTCTGTGTCGAGCCGCCCCCGAGCTGCAAGGTCACGCGCATGCCAAAACGCACCCGCTCCGCGGCCGCCGCCGGCCCGACCACGCGCGCACTGCCGCGGCGCGCGCTCCAGTAGCGCAGGTCGCGTTCCACGCGCCCGCGGGCCGCCGCATCGCCGCTGTCGCGTGCCGCCTGCCGCTCCCCTTCCAGCTCGCGCACGCGCGCCTCAATCGCCGCAAGTCCACGTGGCGTGACGAAGTTCGGATGAGTGCTTACCGCGCGCTCCGGCAGCGCGGCCGGATCCGCGTCGGACTCGCGCACGAAGGCCCGGCTCATGCGGCCAGCCCCGTCAGGCGCGCGCTCTCCTGCCACAGACGCTCGGCCCCGGCATCGCTCTGGGCAGCGGCGCTCGGCGCGACGCGCCTGCGACCGTGGTAGTAGCCGCCCGACTGGCCGCCGACCTCGGAGGCGGTCGCCAGATACACGCTGCCGCGCGCGCCTTGTTGCGTCGAGAGCATGAACCACCGTCCGGCGCTCGAGATGAGCACCCGCAGCAGCGCCGGGCTGTTGCGAAACAGCTGGCTGTTGACCAGCCCCGGGTGCAGCGCGTTCACGGTGACCCCGGTGCCGGCGAGGCGCCGGGCGAGCTCGCGCGCGAACAGCACGTTGGCGAGCTTGGAGCGCTCGTAGGCAGCCCAAATCCCTGAAACTCTCGCATTCATGAGATCACCGAAGTCGAGCGTGGCGCGCCGATGGGCGTCGGAGGCCACCACAATCACGCGCGACGGCGCGGACTCCTTGAGCTTGTCCAGCAGCAGGTTGGTGAGCAGGAACGGCGCCAGGTGATTGACCGCGAACGTCAGGTCGTAACCGTCTGCGCTGTGTGCGCGCGCGGCGGCCATCACCCCGGCATTGTTGATCAGCACATCGAGGCGCGGCAGCTGCGAGTGCAGCTCATGCGCCAGACGCCGTACCTGTGCGAGCTGCGCGAAATCCGCCTGGACGAAGCGCACGCCGGGGTTGCCGGTGTCACGGCTGATGTCGCTGGCCACGGCCCGCGCGCGGCTCAGGTCCCGGCCGTGGACCAGGACGGTCGCACCGCTCGCGGCCAGCGCCCGGGCGGTGGCCAGGCCAATCCCGTGCGTGGCCCCCGTGACGAGGCAGATCTTGGCATTCATACTGCTGCGGAGAAGTAAGCCCTCACGAGA
>CATPBQ010000026.1 GCA_955652795.1 uncultured Steroidobacteraceae bacterium
AGGTCGAAGCCCGACTCGATCGGGCGAAAGTTGATGGGACTCGCGAAGGTGTTGTCGATGATGGACACCAGGCCACGGGCGCGCGCGAATTCCACCACCGCATTGAGGTCGGCAACCTCCAGCAGCGGATTGGTCATGGCCTCCACATAGATGGCCCGCGTGTTGGGCCGCAATTGCGCCGCCCACGAATCGGGCCGGTCGGCGTCGATGAAATCCACGGCCAGACCGAATTTCGCGAAGTCCTTGGTCAGCAGGTCATGGGTGCCCCCATACAGGCAGCTCTGCGCCAGCAGATGATCCCCCGCCGACAGCACCGTGAGCAGCGTGGTGGAGATCGCCGCCATGCCACTCGCGGTGACCAGCGCGGCCTGCGAGCCCTCCAGCGCCGCGAGCTTGGCATGCAGCGCGAGCTGGCTCGGGGTGTTGTTGGTGCGCAGGTAGCGCACGTCGTGGTAGCTGCCTTCCCCGCCGTACTCATAGGTCGCGGACTGGAAGATCGGCATCTGCACCGCCCCGGCGATGCGCGGCAGCGGCTCACCGGCGTGTACCAGCTTGGTTTCGATACGCATGGAGGATTCAGACATGCGGCGCTCCCAAAGTGCGATTGTCACTCGAATACGTTACCGTGTCCTTATGCCTTTATGGAGAGACATCCGCCGGCGCCGCGACTGGCACTGTGTCGGCGCGCCGCCAGTACAGCCGCCCGTGCCGGGAACACCCCACGCGTGACGCGCCCGACCGAGCGCTTTTCCAGTCGGGTGGAGAATTACCTCCGCTACCGCCCGAGCTACCCGAGCGCCGCCATCAATCTGCTCAAGACCCGCTGCGGACTGTCACCCGGCGCCGTGGTGGCGGATATCGGCTCGGGCACCGGGATCCTGAGCGAGCTGCTGCTCCAGAGTGGGGCGCAAGTCATCGGGGTCGAGCCGAACGACGGCATGCGCGCCGCTGCCGAGGCACACTTGGGCGCTCAGGCGCGCTTTCGCAGCGTGAACGGCACGGCGGAGGCCACCACGCTGGCGCCGGCCAGTATCGATCTGCTGGTCGCCGGCCAGGCATTTCACTGGTTCGACGTGGAGAGCGCACGCCGTGAGGCGCTGCGCTTGCTCAGGAACGATGGCTTCGCAGCGCTGTTGTGGAATGAACGCCCACCCGAGGCGACGGCCTTCCTCGCCGACTATGAGGCACTGTTGCTGCGCCATGCCGCCGAGTACGCGCGGATCACCGCGAGCCGCGCAGACGTGGCGAGCATGCGCAGGTTCTTCGGCGGTGCCATGGAACTTGCTACGTTCCCCAACCAGCAAACCTTCGATTTCGAAGGACTCAAGGGCCGGCTGATGTCCTCGACCTATGCGCCCGAGCCTGGCCATCCGCAGCACGAGCCCATGATGGCGGGCCTGCGGGAGGTGTTCCGCCGCCACGAGCACGGCGGGCAGGTGGTGTTTCCCTACCGCACGCTGGTGTATTTCGGACAGCCGCAGCGGCCGGGCAATTAGCTCGCTCACCCTCAACCAGAATGCGTCGTATCTGCACGAGCATCGAGCCGCCTCTTCATGTCGTCCAGCTCTTCGCGCAACCGCCGCACTTGTTCTTCGAGGCGATCGAGACGCGAGGGCGTTTGCGCTGCAACGCCCGAAACAGCGACCGTCTGCGGCTCCTCTTCGACTGCCGGTACTGCGACCGCTCCGCTGAAGAGGTGGGCGTAGCGCGAATCGCGGCGTCCGGGTTCGCGCGGCAGGCGCACGACGAACGGGCCATCCTCGCGGCTGCGCAGGCTCTCGAGTGCCGCTTCAACCTGACCGACTTCGGAGAACGCGGCCATGCGGCTCGCGCGAGTACGCAGCTCACCGGGAGTCTGCGGGCCGCGCACCAGCAGCTCGCACACGATCGCGAGCTCCTGCGCAGTGAGCTTGAGTGTTCCGTACTCTGTGTTGCAGAACCTGTGCTGGTATTTCGGAACCCGGCTCCCGAAGCCCGACTTTTCGATCACGAAGTGCTTCCTGGCGAGCTGATCCACGGTGCCCTGAATCGTGGCCTCGTCCACCTCCATGACCGGATCGCGATTGCTCTTCTGGTTGCACGCATTCACCAGAGCATTGAGCGACAGGGGGTACTGGTCAGGCGTCGTAATCTGCTTTTCGATGAGGCAGCCGATAACGCGCGCCTCGAGTGGCGACAGCTCGATGTTCATTGTTGCGTTCGCTCCCGGGGCGTGACGATGGCTGCCTCGCTCACCACACGCGTACGCGATCCGCAGGCGCGAGGTACAGGTGCTGGCCCGGTTTGACGCTGAACGCGTCATACCAGGGGTCGAGGTTGCGCACCGTGTCGGCGCGATACTCGTCCGGTGCGTGGCCGTCGGTGACGATTCGCTGGCGCAACGCGGGCTCGCGGATCTTCTGACGCCAGTTCTGCGCGAAGCTCATGAAGAACAGCTGCTCGGCGCTGAAGCCGGCGGCGGCGGGCGCCGGCTTGCCCTTGAGCGTCCCCCGCCAGGCGTCGTAAGCGACCGACAGGCCCGCGACGTCGGCGATGTTTTCGCTCAGGGTCTGTTTGCCGTTGACGGCGATGTCGGGGAAGGGCCGGTAAGCGTTGAACTGTGCGACCAGACGCGCGCCCGCTGCCTCGAAGTGCGCGAAGTCGCTCTTGGTCCACCAGTTGTTCAGCCGCCCGCTGGCGTCGAACAGCGCTCCCTGGTCATCGAAACTGTGGCTGATCTCGTGTCCGATGGTGGCGCCGGTCGCGCCGTAATCCATGGCGGCGTCCCGGTCCGGGTCGAAGTAGGGCGGCTGCAGGATCGCGGCCGGAAAGTTGAGCGCATTCAGCGCCGGGAGGTTTACCGCATTGACCAGCTGCGGATTCATGACCCATTCGGAGCGATCGACCGCGGTGCCGAGTTTCGCGAGGTTATGCCGATAGTCGAACAGCTCGGCGCGCTGCGCGTTGCCGAACGCGTCGCCGCGGATCACCTTCAGGCCCGAATAGTCCCGCCACTTGTCGGGATAGCCGACGCCGACTTTGAGCGTGGCCAGCTTCGCTTTCGCCTTCACCCGTGTCTCGGGAGCCATCCAGCCAAGCCGGTCGATGCGCACGGCGAAGGCGGCCAGCAGATTGCGCACCATCGCGTCGGCGCGCGCTTTTTCCGCCGGCGGAAAATAGCGCTGCACGTACAGCTTGCCCACCGCCTCGCCCAGCGCGTTGTTGGTGTCGGCCATCGCGCGTTTCCATCGCGGGCGCAACTGCGGCGTGCCCGAGAGCACCCGGCCGTGGAACGCGAAGTGCTCCTCGACAAAGGCCTTCGGCAGATACTCGGCGTTGCGCTCGATCGCGTGAAAGCGCAGGTAGTCCTTCCAGGTCGCCAGCGGTTGACTCGCCGTGAGCGCGGACAGGCCGGTGAGTGCGCTCGGCTGCCATACCACGAACTCTTCCTGCCGCGCGAGGCCCGCGGCGCCGAGAAACGCCTCCCAGTCGAGGCCCGGTGCGCGCACCCCGAAGTCCTTGCGGACCCAGTGGTTGTTGCCCTTGAGTACCTCTTCGGATTGCGCGCGGTCCCAGTGCACCTGCGCCATGCGCCGCTCGAGGTCGAAGATGCGGGCGGCCTTGCCCTGCGCGTCCGGCAGATGCGCCAGCGCCAGCACGGCGGCGATATGCGCCTGGTACTTGGCGCGGATGTCGGCCATTTTCTGCGACGGATTGAGGTAGTAGTCCCGGTCCGGCATCCCCAAGCCGCCCTGCAGCAGGAACGGCAGGTAGCGGGCGGGATCATCCAGGTCCTGCGCCACCCACAGACCCAGCAGGTTCTCGGTGTCCAGGTTGGTGGCGTTGAGCACGTCCACGTCCGCGCGCAGCGTGGCGCCGAGCACCCGCGCCAGTCCCGCGCGGTCCTTGACGGCATCGATGCTTCTGAAGGCAGGCTGCAAAGGCTCGAGGCCCTTCTTCTCGATCCCGTCCTCATCCATGAAGCTCGCGTAGTAGTCGCCGATCTTGCGCGCCTCGGATCCGGCGGCGGCCGCACCGGCCGCGTTGCGGACCAGTTCCGCGGTACGCTCCGCGGTAAGCTCGGTGAGTTGTTCCCCCGGACCGTAACTGCTGCGATCGGGCGGAATCTCGGTCACCTTGAGCCAGGCACCGTTGGCGTAGTGGAAGAAGTCATCCCCGGGTGCGGCCGAGCGGGCGATGCCGGCAAGATCCAGGCCGTGGGGGCTCGGTGCCGGCGTTGCCGCGGGCGACGCTGCGCTGAGCGAGGATGTGGCGAGCGCCAGTGCGGCAGCCGCAGCCGTCAGGGCGAGGGCGCGCGAGGCGATGGAGCGAGGAGTACGGATCATGTTGCTGGTCCCGGGCGGTCGTCGCGGCGCACACGCCAAGGCGGGCAAGTCTACACGACGCCTGCGGGTGTTGAATCCCGCCGCGCGCTGCGTGAATACTGGCGCTCACCATGACGCCGATGAGCAAGAGTAACGTGCTGAGCGGGTTTCTGGCGATCGCCTGGTCGTGCGCGCCGAGCGCCTGGGCGTGGGGAGGGCAGGGACATCGCACCATCGGCGCGATCGCCGACCGGCTGCTGAGCTCACCGGCGCACGCCGCGGTTGCGCAGCTGTTGGGCGCAGATCTCGACAAGTTCGGCAAGCTCTCGGGACGCAGCACGCTCGAGGCGGTGTCCGACTGGGCGGACGAGATCACCGGCACGACGGCGGCACGTCCGCGCTGGCACTACGACGACGTGCCGATCTGCGGCAGCGCTCCCAAGGCGCACTACTGCCCGGACGGGCAATGCAACACCGAGCAGCTCAAGCGGCTGATCAGTGTGCTGGCGGACACGCGCGCCGCGTCCCGGGATCGCAACGAAGCGCTCAAGTGGGTCGTGCATCTGGTCGGGGACATTCATCAGCCGTTGCACGCGGCGGACAACGGCGACCGCGGCGGAAACCGCGTGCCGGTGGCGCTCGAGGGTGTGCGCACGCGCGGCCGCGAGAATCTGCACCGCGCCTGGGACAATGATCTGGTCTGGCTGGCGCTGCGCGCCCCGGCCCGCCAGCAGCCGCCTGCCGATATCGACGCACTGGCGCTCGAGGCGAGGAGCCTCGTGGACGAGGCCGGCCAGGGGGCGCCAGACAGCTGGGCGCTTGAATCCAATAACCTGGCGCGCAACGTGGTGTATCACTACCGGGGATTTGGCTGCGACACGGTGCCGCCGGACATCGTGGTACTGGACCCGGAGTATCAGCAACAAGCCGAGGCGATCGTGCGCGAGCGCGTGCTGCTGGCCGGCGCAAGGCTCGCCGGCATCCTGAACCGGA